>JBBUCX010000027.1:0-7348 GCA_038057595.1 Patescibacteria group bacterium | reverse complement strand
TTGAAATGTCCTATAATAAATAGTATAATGCACTGATGATAGAAAGAGAACAGGCACAAATTGAACTTATAGGAGAAGCCCCAAGCAAAAGGGATTATTGCTATATGGCTTTGGATGAAGATGTGAAAAGTGGCTTGACTGGCTTATTGGAATTAGAAAGACAACTTTCTCAAGGTCTTTCAGCGGAGCGGGAAGAAGGAGCAATTCTTACTCATACTCTCTTATGGAGTAAATTATCAGATTACTATAAATCAGAACTTTCAGATTTAACCGCAATTGTTGCATAATCACAAATTTTCTTCATGTTATAATTTAAAAATGAAGCTTTTAACTTTAAATATTTGGGGTGGGCAAGTATACGAACCGCTTATTGAATTTATAAAATCAAAAAGAAATGAGATAGACATTTTTTGTTTCCAGGAGGTGTTAAATGGAATTAAAGGAGAAAAAAGCGAAGTTATTGTTAATGCTCCCAATGCAGTAATAGATATTTATTCTCAAATTAAAGATATTCTTTTGGAATACAACGGATATTTTGTCCGCACACAATATGAAGAGGGTCTTGCGATATTTATTAGAAAGAACATATCAGTTACAAAGAATGGTGACATTTTTGTTTATAGGTATAGAGATTCAATGGAAAATAAAGATGTGGAAACTATCGGAAGAAGCATCCAGTATGTAGAATTTAAAATTATCAATAATCAATTTGCAATTGTAAATTTTCATGGACTTTGGGTTAATCGTGGAGGAAAAGATGACACTCCGGAAAGAATTAAACAGTCTAGAAGAATAAAGAAATTTTTGGATAATACCAATGGAACAAAAATTCTTTGCGGAGATTTTAATTTATGGCCAAAAACACAAAGCATGGCAATTTTGGAAAAAGAAATGAAAAATTTAGTCAAAGATTATAATATCGCTTCAACAAGAAGCAGTTTATATTCCAGGTTTTTTGATAAGAACGATAGGTTTGCAGACTACATTTTAGTTTCAAAAGACGTAAAAGTTTTAGATTTTAAAGTTTTGCCAAATGAAGTCTCCGACCATTTACCGTTATTTCTAGAGTTTAATTAATTTCCCGCGTGGTAAATTTACTCCTTAAAAATGTCATCCGCGTAGCAGTATTTCCATTCCTCGCCTTTTTCAAAAGATTTTATAACCGGGTGTTTTGTTTTATGAAAATGTTTAGTTGCGTGTTTGTTTTTGGATTGATCGCAGCAGCCAACATGCCCGCAGGTTAAGCAAAGTCTTAAATGTACCCATTCATCTCCAATTTCCAAACACTCCTCACATCCATTTGGAGTATTTGGTTTTACTTTTTTTACTTTTTTTAAATGTACACAAATCCCGTCCATTTTTTGATTATAGCATAATATAATTTCTTGCTTTCCTTAGCATTTATTATTAATATAAGTACATGACAAACGCAATTACAATAGCTGAGTTAGTAAGAAACAAAACAATGAGTGCAGAAATGGCAGGGCTTTTGTGGGCGGCGGTTGATGAAAAAGTTTCATTTTTAACAGCAGCAGTTTATAGAAACGCCGGAAAATCTACAGTTGCTAAAGCTGTGCTTTCGCTTAGGCCTAAAAATGTTTCCTTGCATTACGCGTCCGGCAATTGGCAAGTTACGGAAAAATTACTAAGTGTAGAAAAACACGGCGGATATTTGGTTGTTGATGAGTTTAGCGATTATGATTATCCCGGGTATTTATGGGGGGATGAAATAAAGCATGTTTTTAAAATGCTCAAAATTGGCTATTCTTTACAAGCATCACTTCACGCAGAAAACGCCGAAGACGCGATTTTAGAATTAACTCAAAAAAACCAAATATCAGATGAAGACGCTTCGCAAATTCAGCTTGTCATTTTTATAGAAATGTTTGGTACAACACTTGCCGATGCAAAAAGAAGAGTAACCGAAATTTATGAAGTCCACAGAGTAGAAAAGGGAAGTCCTGTGGGGCATCTGATTTTCAAATGGAACAAGGAAAGCGATAGTTTTGAAATGGTTGATGAAAACCATTTGTTCGGAAGAAATAAAGATGAAGTTAAAAAAAGAAGCGAAATATTAGGATATTTGGCAAATTCGGGTAAGACATCACAGGAAGATATAGAAAAAGCCCTTTTGGATTTTAATAATCAAACTTAATTTATTCTATTTTGTCAGACAGCTTATTTAAAGAACTTTTCCTAAGCAAATGAAACGGATGATAATGGATTCTTCCCTCTGCAATGTAAATGCCCAAAAATACAAGAACCGCTGATATTAAATAGGTTTCGGTTATTACTTCGTGTAAAAGCGGAATAGCGACTAAAATTGTTGCAATAGGATCAACGTAGGTAAAAACGCCGGTTTCTGAAACTTTTATGTTTTTTAAACCAAAAAATAAAAAATAATGGGCAAGTATAGATGACAGAATAACCGCATAAAAAATACCAATTAAAAATTTAATATTAATCGGAAATAAACCGACAGAATTATATTCAAGAAATGCCGGGGGCAAAAGCGTAAGACTTCCGATTAAAAAAGTAAGAAAGACTGTAATTAGGGCGCCGTTTCTTTCAACTATTTTTTTAATTATTAAAACTTGGACTACGCTGCAAATTGTTGCCAGGAATATAAAAAAATTTCCTAAAACTGCTCCTGAAAAACCTGATTCTAACGCCGGATTAAACATTAAAACCATAACGCCAAATAGGCTTATTAAGGTTCCGGCTAAAAGCTTAGAAGAAATTTTTTCTTTTAAAAATATTACAGATGAACCCAAAAGAAGAATAGGTCCTGCGGAAATAATAATCGGAGCATTAATACTTGGCGCGAGCTGTAATCCGAAGAAAAGTAAAGGAATTTGAATTGTTATAGAAACTATGGAAGCAAATATTAGTTTTGGTATGTCTTTTTTTTCAAACTTGAAATCCTTTCTTACAAACGGGATAAGAATTAAAAAAGAAATGAAAAATCTTAAAAATGCAAAAGTAAAAGGCTGGACTTGTTCAAGCGTCCATTTGTAAATCGGAAGCGAAGCGCCCCAGATAATGTTTGCTGAAATCAGGGCAATAATTGCTAACTTTCTTTTATTACTTGGCAAATAATTCCTAAAGGGCATTTATTTAAGTTTTTTTATTATATCTTCCAATGATAAAACTTCTTGTATTCTTTTTTCCATATCTTTAAAAATTAGTTCTTTATCCGAAACAATAATAGAATAGGGAACTTGTTTCTTGTCTGCATATTTAAGCTGTTTTTCCAAAGATGCGTCTTCAAGATAAAATTCCGAAGCGATATTTTCTGCTCTTAACTTGATTGTAATTTCTAAAGCTTTTTCCTGTAAATCAGATGAGGAAAAAGCGACAAAAACATTATTTCCATTCAAATTTTTAGGAAATAATTTAAGCTCTTCCATTGCTTCTATTAATCTATCAAATCCAAAAGAAAAGCCAACCGCAGGAATATCGCGTCCTGCAAATATTCCTATCAAATTATCGTACCTTCCTCCGCCACCAAAAGATAAAGTGTTTTTTTGATTTTCTATTAATACTTCAAATATTAATCCAGTATAATAATCGAGTCCTCTTATCAAAACTGGCACATACCTTAAGGTATCTTTTGGATTTCCCATTTCCTGGAAAATTTTTTCAACTATTTCTACGCTATCAGGTTTTGGCATCGACTTTATTTTATTAAATGTTTCTTCTGCTTCATTAACACTCAATCCTTTGGCTTCAAGTTCTTTTATTATTTTTTGTTCAGATATCTTTCCAACCTTATCGATAGACATGAGATATTTATTATCGATGTTAGATAATTGTTTTCTGTCATTAATAACTATTTTTATTTTAAGCCCCAAGGCAGAATATGATTTATAAACAAGTGATAATATTTCAGCATCAGCAAGAGGGGAGTAAACACCAACCGTGTCTATGTCAACTTGTAAAAACTCTCTGTATCTTCCTTTTTGAGTATTTTCTGCCCGCCAAACATTTTGAATTTGGTACCTTTTAAAAGGTATTGGCAATTCATTTTGACCCGCGTCGCCGCGAGGCGCGTACTTAGCAATAACTCTTGCCAAAGGAACTGTTTGGTCATAGCGCAGGGCAACATTGCGGCCGCCCAAATCTTTAAATTTATACATCAACTTATCTCCTTCGTCTCCGTATTTTCCCGTTAGGATTTCTTCGTATTCAAGACTTGGAGTTTCTAAGGGCTCAAAACCATAAGACTCAAACACTTTTTTCAAAGTGTTTAAAACATACTCTCTTTTTTTTACCACCGAGGGTAAAAAATCGCGAAAACCCTTAAGGAGTTGAACATTTACCATGAATATATGATACCACAAGCTCTATTTTTTGTCAGAAGATATAAGTAGTAAGATTATTTAGTAAGGGGATAAAGTTTTTTTCCTGACCCTGTTGATGGGGGAATAGTCGGGTTTATTGCTGAACCCAAATTTATTCTTGATGCGATGTCAATTTGCGGGAAAATTAAGATTCTTGTCGCAATCAGCTTATTCGGATCAAGTTTATCAGGAAATCCTATTGCCATAATGGTTTGTGTTTCTTCTATTTTTGAAAATCCGGACTTACTTAATGTGTCCGATGAATAAGAATAGGTTTTAGTAACGTCTTCTATTTTAATAACAACTTTAGCCCCATTTTCTTTAACAACGGTTATTTCAAAGTTTTGTTTATCAATAGAGCCTATTCCGCCATAGATAATTTTAGGAGGAGTAGTGATATCATTTACCTCTCTTGCTAAAATTCTTCGGGATTGTTTGTTATAAAGCCCCAAAATTCCTATTGTCATATTATTTTTAATATCAGAAATCCCAAAAGACTTATCGGATGAATAAAATTTAGTTAATTCATCGACGTCAACAAATCTTGCACCGCCCCTTGAGTCGGAGAGTGTAATTTGCGTGTCGGAAGAGTCTGTAACAGTTCCGATAATTCCTCTTTTTTCAACCAGCTTTAATTCCGCTACTTTTGATGCAATTTTATTTTTAAGTTCGTCAATTTGATTTTGAATATTAGCAGGTGTTGGGGTTGAGGTTGTAGCAGCGAAAACGTCAAACTTAATAAAAGTTAAAGCTAGTAATATTATAAATAATTTTAAAATTTTTTCCATATTTATTAAAAACTGTTTGTTGAGTAAGTAACGGTTCTTTCAACAGTTGCGATTTCTCCGTTTGAAGATAGTGAGTGTATTCTTATTAAATTTTGGTCGTTTTCTAAAGTTACAGTTGTTGAAAAATCTCCTTGTGTTGAGGGTTTTACGACAAGCTGGTCGGAATTGGTAACAATCACAATAGTTGCCTGTGGCAGCGTTTTTCCTGAAATTATCAGGGTTTTGTTTGAGACAACCTCTTCGCTTGCTGGAGTATTAATTGATAAAAATATAGTTGATTTTGGACTTTCTGTCGGGGTTGGGTTTGCTAAAGCAGAGGAATTGGTAGAAACAACTTTGGTTGTTTGATAAAAATAAAATGCGGCTCCTGCCACCAAAAGACCTATAACAACCATAATAAATGAAAGAATAACTCTTTCCTGTTTCATAATGCGAAACCCATAATACGAAAAAAGTATTATCTTGTCAAGCAAATTTCTTTGTGTTAGGATATTTAGGCTTATGGATATACAAATTTTTGACGCCGATACTTTGCGGCTAAAAATTAAAAAAACCACATTTGCAGTTGATCCAAAAGCAGGTGTAGCAAAATTTGACGCAGAAGCAATCCTTATAATGGATAAATCTTTTAATTCTTCAAGAATTAATGAATACAGGATTATTATTGAGGGGCCTGGCGAGTATGAGATTTCAGGACTTAAGGTTTCGGGGATAAAATCCGACGGCGACACAATATATGGTTTATCTTCCGAAAGTGTTGGCATTTTGCTGGCAAAGGCAAGTTCTTTGGAAAAAATATCTAAAGATAAACTCGGAGACTACAAAATTGTGATAATTAACACGGATTCGGATTTAAACCAAACGTTAATAACAGCAATGGAACCAAGCGCTGTTATTTTATACGGTGAAAAGAAAAAAGAAGGAGCAAGGCTTTTGGGTAAAGAAAACGCTTCAATCTCTTCTAAAATAAGTATTTCAGAAGATAAGCTTCCTGAAGAGCTGGAAATAATGCTTTTGGGTTAATTTACCCCTTGCCAAAACTCAATTTTTGTATTAAGGTTTTCTATACTAATTATGGCAAATATTAAGGTTTCGCCCCACAATGAAGAAGCAGAGCAAAGCGTGTTGGGAGCAGTACTCATAGACAAAGACGCAATTAGCCTTGTTTCGCAAATAATTTCTCCAAAAGATTTCTATAACGATATAAACGGAATAATTTTTGATGCCATGCTTTCTTTATACGAAGAAAGAAAGCCAATAGACGTAATTACTCTTACAAGAGAACTTAAAAAAAATAAGTTCGGAGAAAAGGTTGAATCTTCATATCTTTCAGATTTGGTAAATGTAGTTCCAACAGCCGCAAATATAGAGCAATACGCTGAGATTATAAGAGAAACTTCAACTAAGAGAAATCTTATAACTGTCGGAACGCAAATTGCGGAGAACGCATTTAAAGAAGAAGCCCAAATAGGGGAGCTTTTGGATAAAGCGGAAAGTTCTATATTTGCAATTTCCCAAGGGCATAACATAAGGGGATTTACTGCTATTAAAGAAAGCTTAGCGGAGAGTTTTGACAGAATTGACGAGCTGCATAAAAAGGGCTTAGGATACAGAGGAATTCAATCGGGCTTTCCGGATTTAGATAATCTTTTGTCGGGTATGCAGCCATCGAATTTGTTAATTTTGGCAGCAAGGCCCGGACAGGGAAAAACCGCAATGGTTGTAAATATGGCGCAAAATATTGCGGTAGAGCAGAAAATTCCGGTTGGAATATTCTCTTTGGAAATGAGCCAGGAGGAGATGGTTGACAGACTTTTGGTAGGACAAGCAGATGTTGACGCATGGAGACTAAAAACTGGTAAGCTTTCGGAAAGTGATTTTACTAAATTATCTCAAGCAATGGGTGAACTTGCTGATGCGCCAATTTTTATAGATGATACTCCGGGAATTACAATTTCTGAAATGAGAACAAAAGCAAGAAGACTACAACTTGAGCAGGGGGTAAAACTTCTTATTGTTGATTATCTCCAGTTAGCAGATCCCGGGAGGCGCTATGATAACAGGGTGCAGGAAGTATCGATTATTTCTCAAGGGTTGAAGAATTTGGCAAGAGAATTAAAAATTCCGGTTCTTGCGGTTTCACAGCTTTCCCGCGCAGTTGAACATAGGGGAGAGAGAAAACCCCAGCTTGCAGACCTAAGAGAGTCCGGTGCCATA
>JBBUCX010000026.1:0-2295 GCA_038057595.1 Patescibacteria group bacterium | reverse complement strand
GGCGGAACTTCGTCACCCATTAACATTGTAAATGTCGCGTCTGCTTCTTCCGCGTCGTCTATATTTACCTGTTTTAAAATCCTGTTTTCGGGATTCATGGTTGTTTCCCAGAGCTGGTCGGGGTTCATTTCTCCTAAACCCTTGTAGCGCTGCAAATTTATAATGTTTCTTGTGCCAAGTTTTTCAAATTCTTTAAGCACAACTTCTTTTTCTTCGTCGGAATAAGCGTATTTTGAATCTTTTCCTGCAGTTATTTTATAAAGCGGGGGCATGGCAATATAAAGGTATCCTTCTTTTATAACTTCGGGCATATGTCTAAAGAAAAATGTCAGAATTAAAGTTTCAATATGCTCTCCGTCTACGTCCGCATCGGTCATAATAATAATCCTGTGGTATCTTAGTTTTTCAAATTTAATCGTCTCCCCTATTCCCATTCCTAAAGCAATAATAATATTTTTTATTTCCTCATGTTCTATAACTTTATCAAGTCTTGCTCTTTCCGTATTTAATATTTTCCCTTTTAATGGTAAAATTGCCTGGAATTTTCTGTCCCGTCCTTGTTTTGCGCTTCCTCCGGCAGAGTCTCCCTCAACTAAATATAATTCTGAAATGCTTGGGTCTTTTTCCTGGCAGTCTGCAAGTTTTCCGGGAAGCGAACTTCCCTCAAGTGCGCCTTTTCTAAGTATTGCTTCTTTTGCCGCTTTTGCCGCTAAGCGCGCTTTTGCCGCCAAATAAACTTTTTCTAAAATGCGTCTTGCATCGGGGGGGTTTTCTTCAAAGTATGTGGATAATCCTTCTTTTACAATACTTTGTACCAAAGGCTGGATTTCCGCGTTTCCCAATTTTCCCTTAGTCTGGCCTTCAAACTGGATTCTGTCTTGGGGCATTTTTATGTAAACAACTGCGGTTAAACCCTCGCGCGTGTCATCTCCTGTAATTCCCTCTTCGTCTTCTTTAAAGCTGCCGATTTTTTTGCCGTAGTCATTAATTGCCCGAGTTAATGCCATTCTAAAACCTGTTAAATGCGTTCCGCCGTTAATAGTGTTAATAACGTTTACATAGCTTTCTACGTTTTCAGAGTATGCGTCGTTATATTGTAATGCCATTTCTACATTAACGTCGCCGTCTTGTTTGTCTATAAAAATTGGTCTGTGTAAGCCGACTTTGTTTTCGTTTATCTTGACAACTAAAGCTGTAATTCCGCCTTCAAAGTAAAAATTAATTTCTTTTTCCTGACCTTTTCTGTGGTCATATAAGTGGAAATACAAAGAAGGCACCAAATACGCCCTTTCCCTTAGCGCTTTTTTAATAGTTTCAAAGTCAAATGTCGTGTCCTGGAAAATTTGAGTGTCCGGTAAAAATGAAATTAAAGTCCCCGAACTTCTTTTATGGATAAAATCGTGTTCTAACCTTGAATCCTTTACGGTTTTTAATTCTGACATTACTTTTCCGCGTGAGTATTCCTGCGTATAAATTTTTCCGTCTCTTTTAATTTCTGCAAAGAGCCATTCGGAAAGCGCGTTAACAACACTTGCTCCAACGCCGTGAAGACCGCCGGAAATTTTATACGCGCTTCCTCCGAATTTTCCTCCGGCATGAAGTTTTGTCATAACAATTTCTAAAGCGCTCTTTTTATACTGGGGCATGATGTCGGTTGGGATTCCCCTGCCGTCGTCTGCAACTGTTGCGGAGCTGTCGTCGTTTAAAACAATCCAGACATTTTTGGCAAAACCTCCCAATGCTTCGTCAACCGCGTTATCTATAATTTCTCTTAAGGATTCATGAAGACCTGTAATATCGGTACTTCCAATATACATTGCCGGTCTTTTTCTAACCGGTTCCAAGCCTTCTAAGACCTGAATCTGCGCTGCCGAATAGTCTGATTTTATAGTTTCAATTTTTTCTACTTTCTCAATAACTTGTACTTGGGCTTTTGAGAGTACTTTTTCAATTATTTTAGAAGCCGCAGGTACTGAGCCTGCCGAATGTAGTTTGGTAGATTTAAACGAGGTCTTCTTTAAAGACTTTGCAGCTACTTTTTTGGCTGGTTTTGACACTTTTTTTGCAACAGTTTGTTTTGGCATAACAACTTATTTTAACAGAAAAAATGTGCTATTTCTAGGGGTTAAAACCAAATTTTCCCCGCCAATTTGCTTTTTCAAGCTTTATATTTTTCCGCAAGGCGTCGCCTTGGGGAATTTTTGAGAAGGCTTAAAGGGTAAAGACACCTTAGAGGTGGAATAGCTTGGACACCTAAGGAGTGAAAGAAGTTTTCAATTTCAAATCCAAATTTTC
>JBBUCX010000025.1:2730-3797 GCA_038057595.1 Patescibacteria group bacterium | reverse complement strand
AAGCGAACCCGAAGCTCCCCAAAAGCCTGAGGAAATCGAAGCTCCCGCCGAAGAAAAACTGATTGAAGCAGTTGAAAAGGACGGAAAAACTGCTACTTCCCCATCTGATAAGGCCCCACTTCACCAAGGTTCCGAGGGGCAGGGCAAATGGTATATTGTCCACACCTATTCGGGACACGAAAATAAAGTTGCAAAATCTTTAAGACAAAGAATTGAGAGCATGGGTTTTGAAAACAGGATTTTTGATATTATTGTCCCAACCAGAGACACAGTTAAGGTATCGGGGGGCAAAAAAGAGAATGTTAAAGAAAAAATCTTCCCGGGCTACGTTTTGATAAAAATGATTTTGGATGACGAGAGTTGGTTACTGGTTAGAACAACCCAGGGCGTTACTGCTTTTATCGGCACCGGCAACAAACCAACCCCGATTTCCGATAAGGAAGTAGAAGTAATTCAAAAGTTTATGGCAACCGAACAGCCATTATTTAAAGCCGCGTTTACAGTCGGCGAAGCTGTTAAAATAGTTGACGGACCATTCAGCGACTTTTTAGGCGCAATTGACAGCATTGACGAAGCAAAAGGAAAACTAAAGGTTCTCGTAAGCATATTCGGTCGTGAAACTCCCGTTGAATTAGACTTTTTACAAGTTACAAAACTATAGATATGAAAAAAATCAAAACAATAATAAAAATTAATATTCCGGCAGGAGCGGCAACTCCGGCACCGCCGGTTGGAACAGCTTTAGGTCCTCACGGACTTCCTATTATGGAGTTTGTCAAAGCGTTTAACGATAAAACCGCAGACCAAAAAGGCACGATTGTTCCTGCTGTTATTACGGTTTACGAAGACAGGACTTTTTCTTTTATTGTTAAAAAATCCCCGATTGCCGAAATGATTAAAAAAACCCTAAATTTAGAAAAGGGTTCGGGAAAACCGGGGAACGAAAGTGTTGGGAACTTAACAAAAACCCAGGCAGAAGATATTGCCAAAGCAAAAATGGAAGATTTAAATACCGATGAATTAGAACCGGCAACAAAAATTGTTGTTGGTGTGGCACGCAGTATGGG
>JBBUCX010000025.1:0-2630 GCA_038057595.1 Patescibacteria group bacterium | reverse complement strand
TGGGAAAAATTAGAGTAAAAACTTTCGGAGACGAAGAACAAGAATTAAAAGAAAAAGAAAAGCTTGAAGCCCGAAAACAGGCTAAAAAGGCTGCCGCGTCAAACGCGGTTGAAAATGGTGAGACTGAAGTAAACGTTATTAAACCTGAAGCTGAAGTTAATGAAGTATCTGAAGAAACAAAACCTGACTCCGCTGCCTCTTTCGCTGAAGCTTCAAAGGCCAAGAAAGCTTCGCGGGGCAAGAAAGATAAATTTGCAAGAGAAAAAAAAGCCCCTCATTCACAAAAATACCAAACCCTAATGCAATTAGTTGACAGAACAAAAACTTACGCTCTAAAAGAAGCTTTAGAGCTTTTGGAAAAACTTCAAAGAGGAAAATTTGATGAAACAGTTGAACTTCACTTCAATACGCTTACGGCAGGTATTTCCGGAAATATTGTTCTCCCCCACGGAACAGGCAAAAAAACAAAGGTGGCAATTGCAGCAGACGCAATAATTTCCGAAATTGAAAAAGGAATCATTAATTTTGATATTTTAGTTGCAACACCTGCTTTTATGCCAAAATTAGCAAAAGTTGCAAAAATTTTGGGACCAAGAGGCTTAATGCCAAACCCAAAAAACGGAACAATTTCCGAAAAGCCGGAAGAAGTCGCTAAAAAATACGAAAGCGGGCAGGTTAATTTTAAAACGGAGGGAAAAGCGCCGATTATTCATTTAACTATCGGCAAGATGTCTTTCGGCAAAGAAAAATTAACAGAAAATATTGAGGCTTTAATTTCGGCAGTTAAAAAATCAAACATTGTTAATGCAACATTAAAATCCACCATGTCTCCGGGGATAAAGATAAAAATATAATCTCCTTCAAAACCGCGGGGATTCACGCACCGACCCCTAGGGTTGAGCCTCGAGAAAACTAAAGTCTTCAAAAGTTCTGCAAGGCGACGCCTTGCAGAACAAAATTAGCTTTACAATATCTCCGCAAGGCGACGCCTTGCGGAAAACTTGAGAAACTGCTGAAAAAGCAAAATGGGAAAATTTGGTTTTAAACCGCAATTAACTTGACTTTCAATATCTTATAGGATACAATTTGTCCAATGTCCGAGACAAATATGTCTAATATAGAAATAAGTGCACCGCATGAAGAAACTCATCCTTTAGCAAGCGCTTCTGTTTTGGAAGACGTCAGGCAAACAATGGGTCCAAGGCAAGAAATGGTTCCTCTTGTAGATTATCTTAGAGATATTGCAGGCAAACCAAGGGGCTCTGCAACACAAGGTAAAGAAGACTTAAATTCCCACAACGAAGAGTTTATTCTAAAAAACTCACAAGGAATTCATGTAGCTTCTCTTTCCGAGCTTCAATTTATGTTAAGCGAGCAAGGATTAGACATTGAAGTTTTAGGTGTCCAATCAATTGGAAATCCTAACCAAAAAGTAACCGCGGTTGTTCAGGGAGTTGATAGAAGCAAGCCTCAATCAGGATTTGAAAGACCCGTTGTCGCGGAAGGCCCGCACATGATATTAGCTCCTTTTGCAATTGATAAAGAGGGTCAGCTTCATTTATTCAGAACCATACAGATGCGGACCGGCGAAGCTGTAATCGATACACCAAGAGGATTTGCGGATGCAAAATCTTTGCAAAGCGACGAGCAAATGTATGATGTTGAAAACTCCGGGGAGAAAGTTACAGCAAACATGCGAAGAATTGTCGGCGAAGAATCAGGAGATGCTTTACAGATTAAAAGAATTGTTTATTTAGGCGCGCCAAGAGTAAATGGTGCTTTTGTTACATCAAAAAGCGCTATATTTGGAGTAGAAGTTGACTACGACGCTTTTATAAAAGCTCAAAAAGTCGTAAGTCCGGAGGAATTAAAAAGAAGAAAAGAGCAATTTGAGCACGAAGGAATAGTCGGAGATGTATTAGATATCACCCTTCCAGAGTACGCGAACTATAAAAGAGATTCGCAAATTAGCAAAGACATGGCTGCAGATTTTGGAACAGATACTGTGGTAATTGATTTTTTGGAAAGAGGATTAACGGAAGTTGCGGCAAGAGAAAAAAGACAAAGAGAAATATTAAAAGCTGAAGGACAAGCTAACGTAGGATTTAAACAGGAAGATCCAGAGGGTTATGTTGAGCAAAGATTAAGAGTATCAAAAGCAAAACATCCAGAAAGATACGAAGAAAATAAAAAAAGAGCAGAAGAATATTTAAGTAAACTTTATAGCGAAAGCCTCAAAAAATCAGCTTAAAAGACTATTGACGAAAATACGTTCGTCTGCTAAACTCATAAAACCTAAGACAGCGAGTTTCGAAAGAATAAATCTTGCCGAGGCCAAACGAAGTTAAAAGTTCGTAAAGTTATAAAGTTTATAATGTTGGCTCGCCTTAGGCGAGCTTTTTTATTAAATAAAATTGCTGGATTGCTGAATTGTTACATTGCTAAACAACAATTTAACAATAAAGTAAGCGAAGCGAACGAAACAATATAACAATAAATAGAATTATGGATACAAAAATTACAGCCAATAGGCAGAAAAAAATGGACATAGTTACAAAGCTTAATGAAAAAATAGCTAAATCTAAAGCTATTGTCTTTACAAACTACCAGGGCTTAACCCATAAACAGCT
>JBBUCX010000024.1:0-2178 GCA_038057595.1 Patescibacteria group bacterium | reverse complement strand
CTAAAGCTTTATTTTTAATCTTTTGGTAAACATTTCTTGCCGCAATTTTTCCCTCATCCTCTGCAACTTCTGCAACTCCGGGAACAGGTTTATTCGTAACAGGATCGGCAAATTCCGCTATATCTCCTGCCGCAAAAATATTCGGATGAGAAACCACTTGCATATTTTGATCTACAGCAACCTGACCTTTTCCGCTTACTTTAAATCCTGATTTTTCCAAAACTTCGTTTGCCTTAACTCCTCCTGCCCAAATAAAAACATCGTATGGATATTTTTTTTGCGTTTCTGTTTCTATATAATCTTTATTAACTTTTGTAATATGAGTATTTAAAACTATATTTACATTTCCTTCCTCAAGCCTTTCTTTCGCTAATTTTGACACTTTTTCGTCTAATTCTTTTAAAAGACGCTCCGACCCTTGAATAATAGTAATTTTTATTAAATCGGAAGAGGTTTTATGGTGTTTTGACAAACGGTTTTTATAATTAATGAGCTCTGCCGTTAGTTCTGTTCCCGAAAACCCGCCTCCTCCCACAATAATATTAATTTCTTTTGCCTGGTGAACTTTTTTATGATACGCGCTTTCTATTTCTTTTTTAATTCTTACCGCGTCTTCAAGCCGGCAAAGAGGCAGGGAGTACTCTTTAATTCCGGGTGTATTAAAATCCGATGAAACACTTCCCAAAGCAATAATTAAATAATCGTATGAATAATTGAGGCTGTTATCAAACCTTATGAGATTACTTTCGTAATCAATTGATAAAACTTCTCCCTTAACAAATCTTATTTTAGTGCCAAAAATTTCAGAAAAAGGAATTGCGATGTTTTTTTTAGGCTCTTCCGAGGTCGCAACTTCATATAAAGAGGGCTTAAAAAGATGATAAGAATTTTTATCGATCAAGGTAATGTTTGCGTTCTTGTCGCCTTTTATTCTTTTTATTAAATAAAGGCAGGCTGACACGCCTGCAAATCCGCCTCCCAAAACAACAATTTCTTTCATCTAATTCAAGCGTACTATATTTAGCACCAATTTTACAATTATGTCTTTTACCCTTGACAAAAACACCTGTTTTGTGGTAGACTATAGGATATATGTCACCAGAAATAAAACCACCAGACGCAACAATACCGATTTTCCCTCTTATAAGAAGACTAACCGGAATAAGGTTAAGAGAAGGTTTGAAAATGGAATATGCTCTTGCTTTAATAACGGAAAGTCAGCCTCAAATTAATCTTATGGGAAACTATGCGGATCGAATAACAAAAGACCAAATCATATTGGTTGTAAACGGGATTGTAGAAGCAGGAGAACATAGATGGAAAAACTTAAATCCTTTATATGTGGATCGTCTTACTCCTATTTTAGAAAAAAGAAAAAAACTAAAAAAATAATTTCTCTTTATCCCGGTTGAATCGGGACTTGACAAGCCTGTAATATTTGCTATACGCTAATTGTATGGACGAAACAGGCGCAGAATTGCCACAAGTAAATAATACTCAAGAGAAACCTCAGAGTAAACTAGGTAAATTTTTTGCAGATTTAAGAAGACCTTTCGGAGGAGGAAAAAAACCAGAAGCCTCTGCCCCACAACCTAAAACAGAAGAACAGCTTTTAACCGAACGCGGTAACCACCAGGCTCACCTCGATAGTATAAATGCATGGAATAAGCAAGAAACGCCTCATCCTGCAGATAAAGTGGTTAAGGACGAAATAAATTCTAAAATTGAAGGAATAGATGCCGAACTAAGAAAAATTCAAGAAGCAAAACTCCCCACACCACCAACAATCGCGGAAATACCAGTTAAAACACCAATTGCAGAACAACCAACAGCAATACCGGTGGCTCCAAGCGAAAAACCACCTGTTTCTATTCCTGTTGAAGAACCAGCAGCAGCTTAAATTTTTATGACTTTTGAAAACATTACACGTATTTTGTTGCCTAAAGATACGGACAAAGCTAGTGAGACTCCGAATGGACAACCGGTAGCCCTGACAACAAGTTCAAATAACCCTGATGTTATGAGAACCAGGAGAAATAAATTCGCAGAGCTTTCTACACAATCCGAACCTCTAAAAAAAGCAGCCTAAAACTTACCTATCTTCCACTTTAAAACCCATTTTTATAATTTTATTCCTAATTTTATCTGCTTCTTTATATTTTTTTACTTTTCTCAACA
>JBBUCX010000023.1:0-10216 GCA_038057595.1 Patescibacteria group bacterium | reverse complement strand
AAAAAAAACTTGCCTAAGGTTTTAGAAGAACTTAAAAGTTATGAAAAAGGCAAAATAGAAGTTATAGTTGTTGATGATAAGTCAGAGGATAACAGTATTAAGATACTGAATGAATTAATCCGTCGGTATAAAAATTTAAGATTTTTTGAAAATGAAAAAAATTTAGGGTTTTCCTCAACTGTAAATAAGGGAACAGCTAATGCAAATTACGAAATATTAATTTTATTAAATACAGATGTATATCCGGAAAAGGGATTTCTAGAGCCGCTTTTAAAACATTTTAAAGATAATAATATCTTTGCGGTTGGCTGCATGGACAAAAGCATAGAGGGTGATAAAATAGTTCTACGGGGAAGAGGATTGGGTGAATGGAGAAAAGGATTTTTGCTTCATAAAAGAGGGCAAGTAAATAAATCAAATACTCTTTGGGTAAGCGGCGGAAGCGGAGCATTCAGAAAATCAATTTGGGAAAAATTGGGAGGATTAAATGAATTGTATAATCCTTTCTATTGGGAGGATATAGACTTATCTTACAGAGCCCTTAAATCAGGATACAAATTGGTATTTGAGCAAAAAAGCGTTATTTATCACGAGCACGAGAAGGGAGCAATAAAGAACAAATATTCACCCTATCAGGTAAGAGTTATTTCGTACCGAAACCAATTTATTTTTGTTTGGGAAAACGCTACAGACCCTTTATTGCAATTGTCCCACCTCTTCTTTCTTCCTTATCATTTTTTAAAAGCTTTAATTTCTAAAGATTTAGCATTTTTTTCCGGTTTTTTTAAAGCTTTAACAGTGCTTTTCAAAGTTGTAAAATACAGATATAATTACCAGAAGCTTTTTATAAAAAAAGATTCAGACGTTATTAAAGATTATATAAAATGAAGTTATCTATAATTGTTCCGGTTTATAACGAGGAAAATACAATACTTGAAGTAATTTCTAATTTGGAAAAATTAGTAATCCCCGCTGTTTCCAAAGAAGTTATCGTTGTAGACGATGGTTCAACCGATAAAACAAGAGAAAAGTTAAAAAATATAAAATCGGCAAAAATTATACTTCATCAAAAAAACCAGGGTAAAGGCGCGGCCGTAAAAACGGGGATTAAAAATGCAAGCGGAGATTATATTATTATTCAGGATGCGGATTTGGAATACGACCCGGAATACATAAAGACTTTAATTTTACCCATAAAACAAAGAAAAACAGAAGTTGTTTACGGGACAAGATTAAAAAGAATGCCGCACCTTTTTGGAGAGGAAAAAACCCTGCAGTTTCTTACTCATTATTTAGGAAACAGGTTTTTAAGTTTAGTAACCAGCGTATTGTATGGGCAGTGGATAACGGATATGGAAACTTGTTATAAGTTATTTCCTAAAAACGCGCTAAGTGGAGTTAAGTTAAATGCGAGAGGTTTTGAGTTTGAGCCGGAAATCACAGCAAAGCTAATTAAAAAAGGATACAAAATCTTAGAAATTCCTATAAAAGTTATTCCAAGGGGCTACGACGAAGGTAAAAAAATAAATACTCTTAGAGATGGATCTAAAGCGCTTCTTTATCTTTTCAAATACAGGTTTACAAATTAACTATGCATAGGTTTACCAGAGGAAACGGTTTGCTGGAGGATTTTTTGGCAAAAAAGAGAGCCGAAAAGGCGAATAATTTGATGCCTCAAAACTACAGAAAAGGAAAGATTCTGGATATTGGCTGCGGGAGTTATCCCTATTTTCTTATTAACACGAATTTTAATCAAAAATACGGAATAGATCCGTCTTTAAAATTATCCGATATAAAAAATAAGCAGTTAAATCTTCAGGTCTTGGATGTTACAGGAAATAAATTACCTTTTGCGGATAGTTATTTTGATGTAGTTACAATGCTTGCGGTTTTTGAACATATCGACGGAGACAAGCTCATTCCCGTATTAAAAGAAATATATAGAGTTTTAAAAAAAGACGGGATGTTTATTATTACTACACCGGCCCCTTGGGCAGATAAGCTTTTGCACCAGATGTCAAAAATTGGTCTAATAAGTTCGGAAGAAATTCATGACCATAAACATAATCATCCGCGGTCGAAAATAGAAAACATATTGCAACAAGGTGATTTTGAAAGACACAAAATAAAAAGCGGATATTTTGAAATTTACATGAATATGTGGTTTACTGCTGTTAAATGAAAAGATTTTTAAATTGGAAGCTGGCATTAATCATAATTATTTTTGTCGCGATTCTGCTTAGGGTTTTTGCGTTAGACAAAATTCCGGGAAGTCTTATTCCCGACGAATTGGCTTTGGGGTATACTTCTTTTTCTCTTCTAAAAACAGGGGCGGATATTCACGGAAATATTTTTCCAATATCTTTTAATGTATTTGGAACCGCGTGGACTTTAATTGGATACCCGTTTGTAGATATGATTCCACAGTTTTTTCTTGGCACAAACGACTTTTCTATTAGATTACCTAGTGCTTTGTCGGGAGTTATTGGAGTTATTCTGGTCTATTTTATTGCCGAGATTCTATTTTCAAGAAACAAAAAAATAAGTCTTTTAGCTGCATTGGTATATGCAATTTCTCCCTGGAATATCTATTTTTCAAGACTAGGCTTAGAATATAATCTTGCCTTAACCGTTTTTCTGTTTGGATTACTATGTTTTCTAAGATACGTGTACGTTAACAATAAAAAGGACAGTTTATTAATATTTTCAGTTATTTTATTTTCTTTGACAGAGTTCATTTACTACCCGTATGTGATTTTTATTCCGATATTTTTAATTGGTTTATTTTTTTTATTCAAGTCAATTATTATCCGAAATAAAAAATTACCTTGGGTTATAGCTATTTTTGTATTTTCCACTTTATTATTAGTTTATATAATTTTTCTAGGCAGTATAGTCGAAGCGTCGACGCAAAGTATATTTAACGATAGAGGGGTTATATATGACCGCGTAGAAAAATTTAGAACAGATAATTCAAATGAACCGGTTTTTTTACAGCGTATTTTGCACACTAAATATTTAGGTGTTCCTTACCAGATGGCACAAAATTACGCGAGCGCTTTTTCACCCGGTTTTTTGTTTGATAGAGGTGGAGATAAAATAGAAAGGGACATAGGATATTTTGGAAAGCTATATCTTATTGACGCTCTATTTTTGCTTGTTGGTTTTGCCGCGATTTTTTATAAAAGAGAAAAAACTATTTTGTTTTTATGTCTATGGCTGATTATGGCTCCCATTGCATCCGCAATAACCAAAGGCGCTCCTTCTTCATCGCGTCTTTTTATGTTAATGCCTTTATTTACATTAATTATTGCTTATGGCATGAATCAATTGTTGATTTCATTAAGAGGTAATTTAATTAAGAAAATTCTCTTAATTTTTGTTACCGGATTGTTTTTATTGAATGTTGTCTTTTTTATTGATGCGTATTTTATTCATCTTAACTATCAAAGAGTGAGGTTTTTGCATTATGGTTATAAGCAGGTAGTTAAGATATCTAAAGCTTATCCTGACTATAACATAGTAATGAGGGGTCCGGATAATTTTCCCTATATTTATTTTCTTTTTTATAACCGGTACGATCCTGAAAAATTTAGGAAAGAAGCGGAATATTACCCGCCCACAAACGAAGGGTTTCTCTTTGTTAAAAGCTTTGGAAGATATAGCTTTCCCTGGGAGATAGACTATACTAAATTAAACAAAAAGACTATTTACATAGACGATACGGGAGTGGATTACAGAAAAAATAAAATATATCTTCCTTCGGGAGAGCCTATTTTAGGGTATGAAATTGAAAATTGAAACAAAAAAGAAATATTGGGTTTTACTGTTTTTAACAGTTGTAATTGCCGCATTCTTGAGGTTTTATCAGCTTGGAATAAATCCTCCTGCTTTAACTTGGGATGAAGCGGCTTGGGGGTATAACGCTTATTCAATAGGCATAAATGGACAAGATGAGTTCGGCAGGTTTTTGCCTTTAGATTTTCTTGAGTCATTCGGCGATTTTAAGCCTCCTATATACGCATATTTAGATATTATTCCTGTTAAAATATTTGGACTAAACGAGTTTGCGGCCAGATTTCCTTCGGCATTATTCGGAACGCTGACTGTTCTACTGACTTTTTTCCTCGTAAGAAGAATATTTCAAAGATCTAAGAACAAAGAACTAATAGCGCTTTTGTCAGCGTTTTTTTTAGCTATTTCCCCATGGCATATTTTGTTGTCCCGCGCGGCATTTGAGGCAAACATTGCAACTTTTTTTATCATAGCCGGCGTTTGGGCGTTTCTAGCCGGAATACAGGACCGAAGGTGGTATTTAATTATCTCCGCTATTTTCTTTGCTTTATCATTCTATACGTTTAATACGGCAAGAATTGTTTCCCCTCTTTTAGTACTTATATTGACATTGGCATTTAGAAAAGAACTGCTAATAAGAAAAAAAGAAACGATTTCAGCTCTTATTTTAGGCGCTTTAATAGTTTTTCCTATAATTGGTTTTTTGATTTCCCCGCAAGCAGGATTAAGATTTAAAGAGGTTAATATATTTTCAGATATAAATGTTGTAAAAACCGCCAACCAAGAAATCGCAAACGACCAAAATGCGTTTTGGTCCAAACTCATACATAACAGAAGGGTTTTATATTCAATTCAATTTGTAAAACATTATTTTGATAATTTAAATCCAAACTTTCTTTTTATAAAAGGCGACGGAAATCCCAAATTTTCTACGCAAGATGTAGGACAGATGTACATTTTCGATATTGTATTTTTTATAAGCGGTATACTTTTTCTTTTTAGAAAAAAAGAGGGTAACTGGTGGATAATTCCCTTATGGCTTTTGATAGGAATAATTCCCGCGGCAACCGCAAGGGAAACTCCGCATGCTCTAAGAATTGAAACGACTCTTCCGACATTTCAGATTTTTGTTGCTTACGGATTTATTCAGCTTATTAATAAAATTGAGAAATATAGAAAGTTTATTGTTTATTGTTTATTGCTTATTCTATCTGTTAATTTTGTATATTTTTATCATAATTATTTTTCTCATTATTCACATCAGTATTCCGGAGAATGGCAGTATGGATACAAGGAGTCAATTGATTATGTTAAATCCGTAGAGAATAATTTCGATTACATTCAGGTTACAAATGCGCTGGGAAGACCATATATTTATTACCTTTTTTACACAAAAACAAATCCCGATGAGTTTAGAAAAACTGCAGATATACAAAGAGACGCTTTCGGATTTGTAACTGTTAAAAGTTTTGGTAAATATATATTCCCCACAGATTATAATTATTCTTTGAGTAAAACGAAAAAAGTCCTTTATATAAATACACCATACAAGTTACCGGAAAACATCAAGATTCAAAAAACTTTTTATTTACTTAACGGCCAAGCGGTTTTGGTTGCGTATACAATTTGAGTTCTTGAAGTGCGAGATGGGATATTCTTGAACTTGAACTCTTGAGATCTAGAATTCAAGATGTCAAAGATTCAAAATCAAAGATGTCAAGAATGTCTAATTTCAAGTATTCTAAATATTTTTTAACGTATGAATAAAAAATTAGCTTTAGTATTATTGACTGGAATTGTAATTTTGGCTGGGGTTTTGAGGCTTTGGCAATTAGGAAACGTTCCTCTCTCCCTTGACTGGGACGAAGTTGCTCTTGGGTATGACGCTTATTCCATTATAAGTACCGGAAAAGACGAATATGGTAAATTCTTGCCGGTTGTTTTAAGGTCTTTCGATGATTATAAGCCTGCTCTTTACGCTTATTTAGCAATACCTTCTGTTTTAGCTTTCGGTCTTAATGAATTCGGAGTAAGATTTTCATCGGCAGTTTTCGGAATGATAGCAGTTCTTGCCACTTATTTCTTAGTTAAAGAACTCTTCTCAACTTACTCCAAATTTGAAATTGGAAATCTGAAATTAGAAATTATAGCGCTTTTGTCAGCGCTGTTTATTGCCATATCTCCATGGTCAATACAATTTTCAAGAGTGGCGTTTGAAGCAAACGTTGGAGCTGTTTTAAATATTTTGGCAGCGCTTTTTTTTGTCAAGGGACTAAAAAAACCTCAATTGCTTTTGCTATCGGCTTTTTTTGCGGGACTTAACATATATTCCTACCAGAGAGAAAAAGTATTCACTCCTCTTTTAATACTTACGCTTTTTGTAATTTACCATAAAGAACTGTTTAAACTTTCAAAAAAGTATATTCTATTGGCAGCTATCTTAGGGTTTTTAGTTGTTAGCCCAATGGTTTTGTATATATTTAATAATAGCCAAGCGCTTCTTAGGGTAACCGGAACAAGCATTTTTTCCTACCAGACTGTGTTTCTTAAAACAAACATTACAAAAATTGAAAAAGATAGCGCAAATAACGATAAATTAGGGCTTATCTTAGACAATAGGAGGTTAGTATACGCTAAAGCTATAATATCAGGATATATCAGTCATTTTGACCCTAATTGGCTGTTTGTAACCGGAGATATTTCCAGGCATCACGCGCCAGGTATGGGGATTTTGTATCTATTCGAATTTCCATTTATTCTTTTTGGGATTTATATGCTTTTATTTGGGAAGTTTGACCCAAAAACAAAGCTAGTAGTATTTTTATGGTTTTTGCTCGCTCCTTTGCCGGCTTCGATAACAACAGAGGTGCCTCATGCGGTCAGGACTCTTAATTTTTTGCCAACATGGCAGATATTTTCAGCTCTTGGTATTATTTTTGCTGTGCAAAAAATATCAAATATAAAATATAAAATATCAAAGATACATATAAAATATTTAATATTTTTATTGTGTTTTCTATTTTTTATATTTAATTTTTCTTATTATTTAAATCAGTATTTTGTCCAGCTTAATTACTATGATTCCCAAGATTGGCAATATGGATATAAGCAAACAATTGATCAAGTTAAGGCTTTAGAGAGTAAATATAAAGAAGTTATTATTTCAGATAAGCAGCCTATGGATAAATCTTATATGTTTTTCCTGTTTTATTTAAAATACCCGCCTTCCGAATATCAAAAAATAGGAGAAAAAAGTTCGGGTGGGTATGCCGTACACCATTCTTTTGGAAAATATACTTTTAGGCCAATAGATTGGCAAAAAGATTCGCTAAAGAAAGGGGTTTTATACATTGGAAATCCTGATGAAATTCCTCTGGGAGTATCAATGAAAACTATTTATAATCTAAACGGGACGCCGGCGATAAGAATAGCAGGCACCTAACCGAGTTTATAAAGTTAAAAGTTCATAATGTTAGAAAGTACT
Source organism: Patescibacteria group bacterium (assembly GCA_038057595.1). GTDB lineage: Bacteria > Patescibacteriota > Microgenomatia > Levybacterales > UBA12049 > JACRFQ01. Next base: position 2,937 of record JBBUCX010000023.1, on the reverse strand, counting down.
TTACAAACTTTACAAACTTTATGAACATTAAAAACTACAGTACTTTTATGAAAAGATTTATAAGAAAAGAATTGCTGATGCTATATGTAATAATTTTAATTGGTGTTTTTTTAAGGTTTCCGGGGGTTTTTACTAACTCTTTTGCATTTACATATGATGTAGGAAGAGATATGCTTTCTCTTTGGAACATTGTCTATAACCACAAAATTATTCTTATAGGTGCTACAACAGGTATTCCCGGGGTTTTTTATGGACCTTGGTGGTATTACATGTTAGTTCCTTTTTTTGTTTTATTTGGGGGAAGCCCGCAGGGTATAGCGTTTATATTATCAATTGTTGGGATATTATCTATTTTTCTTTCATATTACGTCGGAAAAAGAATTGGGAATAGTTTCTTAGGTCTATCAATGGCTTTACTTACAAGCATGTCTCCGGCAATGATTTCTTTATCTTCTCAAATTTGGAACCCAAATATAGCGCCGTTTTTTGTATTGTTAACAATTTTAGTTTTGGAAAGAATATATACTTTAAAAAATAAAGCAAAGTTAACCTATTTTTTTGTTTTAGGAATTCTTCTTGCTTTAAATATTGATATTGAGATTTTATGGGGAATATTATTTTCATTAGGAATTCTTACCTCTTTATTTATTGTCTTAAGAAAAAAATTAGAAGTTAAAAAAATTGTTTTTATCGTACTTGGCGCTTTAATTGTTATACTCCCAAGAATAATTTTTGAACTTCGCCATAGTTTTATAATGACTAAATCATTTATTGCATTTTTTTCGGCAAAGACTCTGGAAGATAAGCTTGATCTATATCATTTTTTAGAAAATAGATTTTTTATTCATCTTGATGAATTTGGTAAATCTTTTTTACAAATAAATAATTATTTAACGATATTTTTGTTACTCTTTATTGTAGTTTCCGTTTTTTTGTTTTATAAAAAGGCACCCCAAATCGTAAAAGACTTTATTTTAACCTCTCTTACTGTACTTTTGTTTTTCTATATAGGCAGCCTTATTTTTACACATGCTTTATGGCCCCATTATTTTGTCGGTTTACCCGTAGTTTATATTCTTCTTTTATCTATTAGCTTATTCTTACTTTCAAAAAAAATTGGGAATAATATTCTGGCCGCTTTTATCTTAGTTATTCTTTTTGTGATAAATATTAATTCATTAGAAATTCCCCAAAGATTTAATAAACCCTTGTGGGAAGGAAATGCATCGGTTTACAGAAATCAATTGGAGGTAATTGATTATATATACGCCCAGGCAAATGGTAAACCGTTTAAGTACGTAGCTTATACACCGCCGGTTTTTGATTATACATACCAATATTTGTTTAAATGGTATGGGCCTAAAAAATATAAATATTTACCTTCTATTAAATCCAACTTAGCATTTTTTATCATAGAACCTGATCCTGGATATGAAGACAGACCGAAATGGTGGTTGGAAGATAGAAAAAACGACGGAAAAATAATTAAATCTAAAACACTTAAAGGAGGAATAGTTGTTCAGACAAGATTGGTTGATTAACTCTTATGAAAAAAATTAAAGAATATTCGTTAGTTTTGGTATTGATATTTTTAGCTTTACTTCCTGTTTTACCTTTATTTAAAGAGGGGCTTCCTGTTACGCATGACGGACAGGATCATGTGGCAAGAATTGCAAACTTTTATTTAAATCTAACAGAGGGAAATTTAATCCCAAGATGGGCGCCGAATTTGAATTGGGGATACGGACATCCTATTTTAGAGTTTTTATACCCCGCTCCTTCTTATTTTGCATCGTTTTTTCACTTTTTAGGATTTTCTTTAGTTGATTCTACAAAAATTATTTTTGGGTTAGGAATTTTTATGTCGGGAATTTTTATGTTTTTGTGGCTTAAGCAATTTTTATCAAAAGAGGCGGCATTTTTTGGTTCGTTTCTTTATATTTACGCTCCTTACAGATTTGTTGATTTAAACGTAAGAGGCGCAATCGGAGAAAATTTCGTGTTTATATGGATTCCCTTAGTTTTATTTTTTATTTTTAAGTTATTTGAAACAAAAGAAAGTAAATACACAGCACTTGGCGGAATAGCTTTTTCTTTGATGGTTTTATCTCACAATGCAATAAGCTTAATGTTTGCTCCTTTCATTCTTTTCTACTCCGTTTACCTTGTTTATCTGTCAAAATATAAAAAATCATTAATCATTAATCTTTTATCTTTAATCATTCTTGGTCTTTTTTTGTCCGCTTTCTTCTGGTTTCCCGCTCTTTTGGAGGGAAAATATACTTTAAGAGATATAGTCACAAAAGACGGTTATCTAACTAATTTTGTTTCATTTAAGGATTTATTGTACGGAGAGTGGAATTATGGGATTACAGGGCAGTTTACTGTCCAGCTGGGAATTGTTCATTGGCTAATTTTTATTACCTCGCCTTTTTTTGCAGCTTATTTATTTAGGAGAAAAAATAAATTGTGGGTACTTATGTTTGGATTATTTTTTTACACATTATCTGCAATATTTTTAATGTTACCTCAATCCGGTTTTATCTGGGAGAAAATTATGATTTTACAAAATTTTCAATTCCCATGGAGATTTTTATCGGTTACAACTTTTGCAACGGCTGTTTTAGGCGGTTTGGTTTTTTCAATTATTCCGCGGAAACTAAGCAAATACCTTCTTATTGCTTTTTGTTTGCTGATTCTTGTTTTAAGTAAGGATTATTTTTACCCAAAAGCATATCAGCAAAAACCGGAAAGTTTTTATAGCGGCATTTGGAATTCGACTACAGATACTGGAGAAAGCGCGCCTATGTGGTCGGTAAGGTTTATGGAGAAAAGACCAAATGCGCATTTGGAAGTTATAGATGGCAACGCTTACATAAAAGAATTAAAACGGACATCAACTTATCATAAATATCAATTAATTGTTAATAAGCCAAC
>JBBUCX010000022.1:0-13170 GCA_038057595.1 Patescibacteria group bacterium | reverse complement strand
TGAGGTTTCACAGCTTTCCCGCGAAGTTGAACATAGGGGAGAGAGAAAACCCCAACTGGCTGATTTAAGAGAGTCAGGGGCAATAGAGCAGGATGCAGACGTTGTAATGTTTTTATATAGAATTGACGCGGAAATTACGGGTAATGTTATTCCGACAAAATTAGCGATTGCAAAACACAGAAACGGTCCAATGGGAGAAGTGGATTTACTTTTTAAAGGAGATAGGATAAGATTTTATAGTGTAGATAAAAAAAGGGAGGGGGGTGAATAATTTTAATGGACGATCAAAATCAACAGCCAGTAACAGATCAAGGAGGAATGCCGCAGGCGCCGGTTCAGCCGGAACCGCAAGTTCCAGCAAGTGAACCATCGGTACCTGTTTCCGAACCGGGTACTCCTATAGTAGGAGAACCAGTTGTGCCAACGCAGGAACCTCAAGTTCCGCCGGCATCAACACCTGAACCAGTTGTACCTGTTTCTGAACCGGCACCACAAGCGCCGGCAGAACAACCTGCCTCGCCGAGTCAAGGCGGGCCGGTACAAGATCAGGGAGGTCAGCAACCAGGGGGTACATTATAGTCCAGAGGATTATTAATGCAAAATTAAACTAGCATCTAATACTTGTTAGTTTAATTTTTTGCGCATTTTAAAGTTGACAGGAAAACTAATTAAGTTGTAAAATTCTATTTATGCTAGAAGGGGAAAGAAGTCATATAAATCATGCATTAACATACGAAGAGATTATACAGATGCCAGATGTTAAAGCTGCTAAAACCCTTGGAGAACAAGACGTACTTATTTTATCAAGATATAGGGAGTCAAGAGATAGAGTAGAAGGAGAAAGACGCAAAGCTTATATTGAATCATTAGGAGTAAAACCCAATAGAGTTAATCCTTAATTGTGGCGCGGGAGAGATTCGAACTCTCATGAGCTTTTACACTCACAAGTTTTTGAGACTTGCGTGTCTACCTTTCCACCACCGCGCCAATTTCTTTGATTTTTTAGCTTCTTTATTATATACTTTCCCTTATGATACATTCAACTCCGTTCAGTATCATGGTGAGGGAGCTCGAACCATGACACTTCAACAAATTTATGATTTAGCTATTTTAATGGGCAAAAAGGCTGATCCAAGGGGTGAAAAAGCTGTTGAAAACTACCTTGCAAGGCTAAAAAAAGAATATCAGGAACTTCCCGAAAAGAAAAAGAAATACTTTGATAAAGAATCATTAAGCAATCCTTACTCTGATACCCGTATTTTGTATGGGGATTTAAAAACAGAAGTTAAGAAAATTTTGGTAGGGATTGATGCAGATGCAACAGAGGTTTTACTGGCAGATAGCCTTAATTCTAAAGGAAAGAAAATTGATGTTGTAATCGGACATCACCCGATAGGAATATCATTAGCAGCGCTTCATGATGTTATGGATTTGCAAGTTGATACTTATGCTCATGTTGGAGTTCCTTTAAACGTAATGGACGCTTTAATTAAGGAAAAAAGTGATTTAGTAAAAAGAAAAATTCATCCCAGTAACCATAATCAAATGGTTGATACGGCAAGGCTTTTAAATATTCCCTTAATGAATCTTCACACGGTTTGGGATAACCTGGGCGATAATTTTATGAAAAACTACCTTGCTAAAAAGAGTTTTGATACCGTCGGAGAAATTGTTGATTACTTAATGGAGATACCTGAATATCAGGAGGCTACAAAAGGAAAAAATGGTCCGGAGATTGTTTCCGGAACTCCAAAATCAAGAGCGGGAAAGATTGCGGCTTTTTTTACAGGAGGAACAAATCCGTCAAAAGAAGCTTACGTTGAGTTTGCTAAAGTAGGCATGGGAACATTAATAGATATGCATATTCCGGAAGAGGGACTAAAAGAGCTTAAAAAATTACATGTTAATGTAATTAACGCGGGACATATGGCTTCGGATTCAATTGGCGCAAATTTATTTTTAGATGCTTTAGAAAAAAGGGGGATCGAAATAATTCCATGTTCCGGTCTTATTCGAATTAAGAGAAAGTGATTGTAGTTACAGAACTTAGGGCAGGAACAATTTTTGAAGAAAGCGGAAATCTTTTGCAAGTTCTTTCTTACGAACATATTAAAATGGGGCGGGGAAGCGCTAATATTAAAGTAAAAGTAAAAAATTTAAGAACAGGAGCAACCACGGAAAAAAGTTTTATTAACGGCGCAAAAGTTAATGACGTTTCTGTCTATAAAAAAGATCTTCAGTATTTATATAAAGATTTGGATAATGCTTACTTTATGAATCCCCAAAACTTTGAACAGGTTGAAATTTCTTTAAAGCTTATCGGCAGTGATGCTCCCTTCCTACAAGAAGGAGAAAGTACTAATGTAAGTTTTTTAGGAAGCGAAGCTCTTTCCATAAACCTTCCTCCCAAAATGGTTTTTAAGGTTTTGGAAACTGCCCCTGGGGTTAAGGGTAATTCCGCAACCAATGTTTTTAAAGACGCTGTTTTAGAAAACAAAATCACGGTAAAAGTTCCGCCCTTTATTAAAATCGGGGATAGAGTCAGGGTAGATACCAGGACCGGAGCATATACCGAGAAAGCTTCTTAACTTTTATGAATGAAAACCTTATTTTAAAGACTCTTCGTGTAAGGCCGTTTTCGTATTTGATTTTATCCGAATTTTTCTCTCAGTTTGCAATGAATCTTTTCAATTTTGTTCTTCTTATTCTTGTGTTTAGAATATCAAGCTCAAATACTGCAGTTTCCGGTGTTGTAATAGCTTTTACTATTCCGTCATTAATTTTTGGGGTTTTAGCCGGTGTTTTAGTTGACAGGTGGAATAAAAAATATGTCTTACTTGTTACAAATATTTTAAGGGCATTGCTTATATTTCCGCTTTATTATTTCCATCAAAATCTTGCTGTTATTTATGCGGTTACGTTTTTCGTTTCTGTAATAACTCAATTTTTTATTCCCGCAGAAACACCGATTATTCCGCAATTAGTTAGAAAAGAATTGCTTCTTTCCGCAAACGCCTTATTTGGCATGGGAATTTATGTATCTATTTTTCTTGCTTATGCAATGTCTGGTCCGTTTTTATTTTTATTAGGGCAAAAAAATATATTCACAGCGCTTGCGTTATTTTTTTTAATTGCAGGTTTTTTTGCGTCGCTTATAAAAATAAATAAGATAAAGCAATATTCAGAAAATCTAAATAACGTTAAACAGCTTACATTTAAAGAGGAAATTACAATAGTAGTTAATCTTATCAAAAAGACAAAAGCGTTATATCACGCGCTTTTTTCTTTGACTCTTGCTCAAATATTAATTTTCGTTTTAGCAGTTATTGGTCCTGGATATGCAGTAAGTGTATTAAGGATTGAGGTAGAGCGTTTTCCAATACTTTTCGTAACGCCTGCGATTATGGGTGTTGCTTTGGGTGCTGTAATAATCGGAAATTTTCTTCATAAAGTATCAAAATCTTTACAAACAAAGTTTGGTTTATTTTTACTTGGGATTTCTATCCTTTTGCTTCCGTACGGTAGTAAAGTAGAGTCAAGAGAAATAATTCAATTTATCAACCTCTATCTTCCGAACATTCTTATAATAAACGTATTGCATATCATGATTTTTTTAGCATTTGTTTTAGGTTTTGCTACGGCATTTATTTTTGTTCCCGCAAACACGATAATTCAGGAAGAAACAAGCGATGAATTAAGGGGAAAGGTCTATGGGATTTTAAATACTTTTATCGGTATAATGTCTCTTGCCCCGGTTATTTTAGTCGGAGGATTAGCAGATATAATAGGTGTTAAGAGTGTTATTACAATATTGGGAATTTCTGTTTTAATAATTGCTTTTATAAGAACATTTATTTTAGATAGAGAATAAATATGAGTTTTTTATTTATAGTTTTGTTAATTTGTTTTTTTACATTTCTTTACGTTTTGTACTACCTGGTAAAAGATGATTTTGTGATTGCCAGAAAAGATATAGCAGTTGATAAAATTTTTAATCTTGCTTTTTTAAGTAGCATTGCCGCGCTTTTTTTTGCAAGACTTTTTTACGTATTTTTTAATCCGTCTCTAGAATTTCTTAATCCGTTAATATTTTTTGCTTTTCCTTACGTTCCCGGCCTTTCGCTTTTTGGAGCAATCATTGGAGGGTCGTTATTTTTATATATATACGCTTCGTATAGGAAAATGCCCCCCGGAAAAATATTAGACCTTTTTACAATATCTTTTATAAGTGTTTTGCCAATTGGTTATCTAATTAATTTCTTAATTTTATTTGGGAAAACAGACTTATTTTATAAGCTTATTGCCGTTAGCTCCCTCATAATATTTATTTTATTTGCAAAAATAATCTATCCTTTTTCCGAGAAGGGAGAGGTGGAAGACGGGAGTATAAGTTTAATGTATATATCTGTTTTTTCATTTATTTATTTTATTATTAAACTATTTTTAAATATTAAAACATTTTCATTTTTGGATTTTGAAAATATTATAATTTTATTATCTGTTTTTATTCCGCTTATTCTCGTTATCAATCAGGAAATAATTAATAAATTCCTGATTAAAAAATGAATGACATAAAAATTATTTATAAAGACAACGATATTCTTGTTCTTGATAAACCTTCCGGAATCACAGTAAATAACGCAGACACTACAAAGGGACAGTTTACAATTCAGGATTATTTGCAGGAAAGATTTATTTTTTTAAATCCAACCAATGATGAGCACGATTTTTATAAGAGAGCAGGAATTGTTCATAGAATAGATAAAGAAACATCGGGAATACTTGTAGTTGCCAGAAATAAAGAAAGTTTTGAAAATTTGCAGAGCCAGTTTAAGGAAAGGAAGGTTAATAAAACTTATATTGCTTTGGTTCATGGCCATGTAGATAGTAAAGAAGGGGAAATATCGGTTCCTGTAGGAAGACTTCCCTGGAATAGAAAAAGGTTTGGGGTTTTAGTTGGAGGGAAAGAAGCGGAAACTCATTATAAAGTTTTGAAAAAATATCAAAAACCTTTCACTCTTTTAGAATTAACTCCAAAAACAGGCAGGACACATCAAATAAGGGTACATTTAAAATATTTCAATCATCCTATTTTTGGAGATTATTTATATGCGGGAAGAAAAACGTCAAGGCAGGATAGAAAAGTTTTGGAAAGATTTTTTCTTCATGCGCAAAAAATTATTTTTTATCATCCAAAAACCGGAAAGAAAATAGAGTTTGAAAGTCCTCTTCCTTTAGAGCTTAAAAAAATGCTTGAAACCGTAAGTGATTGACTTTAAAGTAAGGAATTGATTTATTATATTAATAGGAGGTGATTTTATGGGAAGTTTTGGAGGTTTTTACAAAGGAGAAAAGAAAAAAGCAAAAAAAAATGAAAAGGCAAAAAACGCTTCAGGGTCTTTTGGCAATGCTCCTGTTTTATCCATGCCTGAAATAATTTCAAAAAAGAAACCCGTCTAAATCTTATCCCGCTAGCGCGGGGTGCGATTATCAGGCGGGCAAGAAAGGATTATTAAATATGCAAAAAACAAATAAAAAAAGAAGTAACATGAAACTCGCAGGATTATTTATCCTGCTTGTTTTGGGACTAATGATATTTTCTCTTTTTTTAAAACTGGCTTTTTTGATAAAGGAAAGTAAATTTGACGGAGCTCATAAGTTTAATATTGAACTTATGGCAAAGGATAAGGTAAGCGTAGTTTCGTTTTCTCCTTCAAATAAATCATTAACAATACTTTTAATAAAAGAGGAAGTAAATAAAGACAACTTATCAAAATCTTTAGGAATCCCAATAGACGGGAAGATTGTTTCAGAAGATAATTTATCAAAAAACAATCTTTCGTTTATTCTTCTAAAATCCGTTTTTCCTTTGAGAAATTTAGTAAAAGACATAAACATAGTAGATTTAATTAGGCTATCCATGTTTTTAAGAACTGTTTCCGAAGCTTCTGTTTATGAAAGAGAGTTATCCGATAAATTTAATGACGTGCAAAAATCAACAATTATTTCACTTTCTTTTACCGATCCTACGATTTATGAGGAAAATCAAACAATTGAAGTAATTAATGCTGCGAAGGTTTATGGAATTGGAGGAAGGCTTGCTAATCTGATTTCCCATATGGGCGGAAATGTTGTGTTTGTTTCAAGCGGAGATAAGACCGAGAAGATTTCAAAGATAATATATTCAGGCAATTTAACGTATACGGTTAAAAAATTAAGCAGTTACCTTAACTTCGTTTTAGAAAAGAAAGACAAAAAAAGTATCGCAGATGTTATAATAATTATAGGAACAGATAGGGTAGGGAGTAGTAAATTCTAATATGTTTACGCAAATTGTAGTTGTCCTTTTTATAATATCTTTTTTGATGGCGCTTAAATCACTTAGAACCGTTAATGAAAAGCCTAAGGTTAATGATGTTAAAAAAAGTTTAGATAAAAATAGAATAATATTTCATAGTAAGTCTTCCGAATAATTTTCTTCTTCGTCTTCTGCTTGTTCGGGTTTTTTTAACCGTTCTTCTTCCACTCTTTCCCTGAACTTTCCGCCTTTATCTATTTCAAGCGGGCTTTCGGAAATGCTTGTAAATGAAGGATGGTCTTTAAATTTTGTTGTTTTTTTAATTTCTTTGACAAAAACAGTAACTCTATGAGGATTTGCAGATTTAATATACGCTTCGTAAATACAGCCGTTTTTTATAAACCTAATAAGTCTTCTGGCAATATCATCCGGTAAAACGCCTATATATTGTTTTTCTTCTGATATAAATATTTTTAATCTTTTAACGGAAAGCTCAACGGATTGTCCTGTTCTTAGACTTTCGATAAATTTGGGTTGGGCAATGTTTACAAGTTCAACAACTTTTGTTTTGCCGGGTTCCTCTAAAAACTTATTATTAATTTGGGTATTTTGATTTCCATTTCCGAAGCTAATTCTCTTTTCTTTTAGTTTTTTTAGGTTTCTTAAAGCAATTGGATTTAGCGGGTCAAGGTTTATTACTTTTTGGTACGCAGCTTTTGCTTCTTTTAGTTTTCCCGTAATTGAATAGGCAAGAGCGAGTCTGTTAAGCGCGTCCATATCTTCGGGATTTTCTTTGATAAGCGATTTATTAATAGCGATTGCATTTTGCCAGTTTCCTTCGAGTGCGGTTTGAATTGCCTGATTTTTTAATGTCATTTTGGGGTTTAAAGATGAGAAATTCTACAATAATTTTATTGCAAAAGTCAATACAGAAACAGTATAATATTACGTTGGTAACTAGTTACTAGATACTAGTTACTAATATCTAAAACATGAGCGGACATTCAAAGTGGTCAACAATTAAAAGGCAAAAGGGCTTTAAGGATCAAAAACGCGGAAAAACTTTTACCAAACTTGCAAACGCAATTACAATTGCCGTTAAACAGGGTGGGGGAACGGTGGACCCTTCTTTTAACTTTAGATTAAGACTTGCGATTGATGAAGCAAGAAGCGCAAACATGCCAAAAGATAATATAGAAAGGGCAATAAAAAGAGCAAGCGGTAAGGAAGCGGGGGACATACAAGAAGTAATCTATGAAGGATTTGCGCCTTTTGGAGTTTCAATAATGATTGAGGCTGTAACCGATAACTCTTTAAGAACAACCTCGGAGGTAAAAAGTATTTTCAATAAAGCCGGAGCGTCTTTTGCTCAACCCGGTTCGGTTTCTTATCAGTTCAAGCACATTGGGAGAATAATAGTAAGAAAAGTTGCAAAGTCGTTTGATGAAATTTTTGCAATTGCAGCAGACGCGGGAGCGCAAGATATAGAAGAGGCAGGGGACGAAGTTTTTATTTACACACCCCTACATGAACTCGCAAAAATTAAAGACGCTCTTGTTTTAAATAAAATTGAGGTTACTAAAGCAGACTTAATAAGAGAGCCGATTACAACAGTTAGCATAGAAGATCAAGAAAAACTTAGCAAAATTGAGAATTTTATTAATTTGTTAGAAGGATTGGACGACGTTTTAAAGGTTTATACAAATTTAGCATGAGTACATTTTCTCTTAAAAAAAAGACAACAAGGGGACCTAGAAAAAAATTAAAAAATCTATTAGCAGAAGCGCTTGTCAGCAAAAGGCAAAAATTTATTTTCTCGGTTATTTTTCTTTCTTTAGGTCTTTTTATTGCAGAGCATTTTTTGGGAAAGTCCGGCTTATATATTGTATTTATTCTGTCTTTCTTATCCGCTGTTTTTCTTTATATTGGATTAAGAGAAGATTTAAAGGATAATTTTACTCCTCAAGTATTTGTGCTGCCATTTTTATATAGTCTTTCCGTTGGACTTTTCTATCTTTTAGTTCCCGCAAGGTTTATTACAAGAATTGCTATGACCAGTTTATATGCATTGGGACTTTATTCTTTATATTTAAGCCAAAATATTTTTATTGTTTCGTCAATAAGAACTATTCAGCTTTTAGCAAGCGCAAGGACTGTTTCTTTGGTATTAACTCTTCTTTCATACTTTTTTATTTCAAATGTTGTTTTTTCTTTTCATATTAATGTTTTTATAACCCTGGCTCTCATTTTTATATATACGTTTATTATTGTTCTGCAGGCGATTTGGGTACATACGCTTGAAAAAAATCCTTTTGCGCAAATCTTCTGGGTTTTATCATTAACAATTTGTCTTTCGGAAATAGCGTTATTTTTGTGGTTTGGACCAAGTTCTCCAACAGTCGCAGCGCTTTTTCTAACGGCTATTTTTTACGTTTTAATCGGCTTATCACATGCCTGGTTTGATAAAAGGCTTTTTAGAAGTGTAATTTTAGAGTATTTTTGGATTACGGTTATTTCTTTTATTTTTTTAGTAACATTTACAAACTGGACATAAATTTATTATCTTTAGCTTCAAAACAAGAATTTTTTCTAAACACCACAAAGGTAGGGAAGAGGAGTGTCCTATAAGCGGCTGATATATTTTAATCGGGAAATAATGATACAGTTTGATGTAGTAATATAATAAATAATTATAGGATGTTTTGTAAAGCTAATGTGGATATCTTTGTTTATTTTCACGGATTATCAGCTTCACTTTTCACACCATATCACGCTTGCTTCCTCGCGAGGGCTACGTCCTCGCCTCGTAAGGGCGCGGATACGGTGCAAGCACGATACTGTTATTATACGAAAAAAACTCGAATGCCTTTCTACACAGAGTGTATTCTCTTATCTATTGTGCATATTCAATATTCTATGTTAATGATTTTTAAAGCTAAAACATATCGATTAGATTGATTTATCAATCTAAATTAAAGTTTATCCTGTGACCCGGGGATAGAGTAATTAATAAACTTATTGATAAGTAGATAAAAGAATTAATTTTACAAAGATATACGAGCGTAGTGTTTGATAGTTAAGTGATGGTGTTTTTTCTATATCTTCTTCTGTTGGTACAGAGTTATAAAAAACGCTGTTAACAAGCGTCAGGAGAGCGTAAGTGATTATGTCGCACAATAATACTTTTGCGACACCACCCAGGCACGGGGCTCGGGAGAAGCGGTATTAAAATATTAAAAATTAAAAATAAAATATTAAAAATATTATTCTTCTCTTGTTTGTTCTCTATTTTATCTATTATTTTTCATTTTTTATTTTATTCAAATGCTCCCCTACTATAGGTTTATAAATTATTTATCTTTTGAGGCTAATTGATGCTGAAATTTGTAATTATTGTGCTATCTTAGCTTTGGGGAGGTTTAATTCTTTTTACCGCGTTCGTCGTGGCATTGATTAGATGTTTTTGAGCATTGGTTCTGGCAGGTCGGGTCATTTTCGTAAACTTCAGGACACCTGCTGGCTTTGGGATCTGCAAAAAGCACACAACTGCCGCTAGGACTGCAGGAAAATTGCTGAACACAATTTTCATTAAGTTTTACATTTGAACTTGAAAGTCCGTAATTGTAGTCGCATTGCGCTCCGCAGCCATATTTACAGCCGGACATGCCTATACTTGAATCCTTAAGATTTTCCAGGTTGGTTAAAAGTTTATACCATTTAGGGCAGCTTAAACCGTCTGTTTGATACACATACGGGACATTAAACCAATTGCACGGAAATTTACTGTAGTAAACAAAGGATTTATTGGTAAAGCTTTGCCCGCATGAAGGTAAGCTTACCGGAAAACAGCCGGTATCATCGTAGTATTGCGTTAAGGCGTTTCGTATTTGGATAAAGTCTTCTTTAACTTTCGCGTCCCGTCCTTTTTGAAGCTGTGGGATTACTCCTATTAATGTAACTCCGCTTATAATTGCCATTATACCAATTGCGATCATAAGCTCTATTAGCAAAAACCCGCTTTTTTTTCTGTTACTTCTTTTTAATATTTTCACAGATTTATTTTTTTGGTTGTTTGAGATAATCTTGCAGTTTTTCTTCATCAGTTACTTTATAATGCATATCCTCACCGTGTACGTTGGTTCCCTCATCTAATGCGATATCTAATACGCCTTGATGGTAGAGCTTAAGCAGAGCGATTCTACTTAAGCGATAAGCATCCGGAAATTTTTGTTGATAATTGTCAGGAGTTGCAGATATATAACCCATGTTCGTTAGAACGTGTGTTACGTCAAATGGAAGTCTTTTTTCCTGACCTATTGTTGACCTTAAAGGATTATAAAGATTTTGATCTATAATCTCGGCAACTTTTCGTTCTGTGATTTCCTCAAGCGGTACTTGTTTTTCTCTTACATCTAAACTGGTTAGGCCTTCTTTTAATTCACTTATGGTTTGACTAAGAACTCTTCTTGCAGCCACAGCAAATCCGCCTTTAGGTTTTGGTTCAGGCGCTTGTGCTTCATTGCCGATTGAATTAGGTTCTTGATGATCAACCATAATTTTAGGTTATCATTAAATTTGATTATCTGTCAATTTATTTGACAAATAATCTTTGATGTTGCAAACTAATTATAGTGTCGCACAATATGAATAACGAATTGCCCGGTTTAATTGACCAATTTTTAGAATATTTGGAAATAGAAAAAAATTGCTCTAAATTAACAATCAGAGATTACAGGCATTATCTTAAGGTATTTAACGAATGGTACTCCTCTACTCTTCCCGGAAAAACCGTTGAAGACTTAGATCTTTCTATAATTAGAAAATACAGAGTATTCTTGGCAAACAAAGCAGATAAAAAGGATGTTCCTTTAAAAAGAGTTACCCAGAACTACTATGTAATTTCGCTAAGGAGTTTTTTAAGATTTTTGATAAAAAACGATTTTAAAACTTTGGAGCCATCAAAAATAGATTTGCCAAAGACAGAAAGCCGAAGCTTAAAGTTTTTGGAAAAAGATCAGGTGGATAGGCTTGTGACAGCCTGTGATACGTCTAAAGAAGATGGAATACGCGATAGAGCCATTTTGGAGCTTTTGTTCTCAACCGGTCTTCGTGTGTCGGAATTAGTCGGTTTAAATAGAGATCAGATAAACTTGGAAAGACGCGAGTTTGGGGTTATCGGAAAAGGCAGAAAGCACAGGCTCGTTTTTGTCTCCGACAGAGCGGCTGACTGGATAAAAAGATATTTAGACGAAAGAAAAGATAAATATAAGCCTCTATTTATAAGATATTCAGGTGCAGTAATTGAAGAAAATGATGGTGAGAGGATGCGCTTAACAGCCCGAAGTATTGAAAGAACTGTTAAGAAATATGTGCGCCTTGCAAGAATTCCTGTTGATGCGACTGTTCATACTATGCGTCATTCATTTGCAACGGATTTGCTAACTAACGGTGCAGATTTGCGGTCTGTTCAGGAAATGCTCGGGCATAAAAACATTGCCACAACCCAAATTTATACCCATATAACAAATCCGCAATTAAGAGATACGCACAGAAGTTTTCATTCAGGCAATAAATAACATATAAAGGGTTGACAAGAAGCTAAAATATATCCTATAATTGTAAATACACGATATCACTTTTTTCTACTCCGGTAGTTGAATTTATCTAATTTTTATTTTTAATATGAGAAACGAAAGACTTTCTGTGGGAAAAAAATTAATGAGAACTGCCATGGCAACTGCTTTCATAGGCAGCGCAAACGTAGTTCCTGTTGAAGCAAAATCTCTTGCCGCAGATGAAATACCTGCTACGCAGATTTTCCGTGATTTAGATATGCAATTAGAACTTCGTGATAACTTAATAGTTGATTTTTCTTCAGTAACAACCGTATTACCGGAATTAGTTAAACAGCCAAAACCAGATGCCAAAGCATCTGTAACAGATTGGAAGTTAGATGAAGAAATTTCTTTTTATGGACCAGGGTTTTATGACAGAAGAACTGCTTGCGGATTGAAATTAACAAAAGAACTATTAGGCGTTGCTCACAGGAGTTTATCTTGCGGAACTCTTGTTTCATTTGAATGGAAAGGAAAAGAAGTGACAGTTCCTGTTGTTGATAGAGGACCATATGTTTCGGGTAGAATATTTGACCTTACGGGTGGGGCATGCGTTAAATTAGATCATTGCTTTACTGGCCCGATAAATTACAGAATTGAAAATAATTGATGTTAAACCTAATATGTTTCGTAGTAAATAATCACATTAATTATAACTTCATTTTCTCCGGGAGTTACATTAGAAGGTGCTGGTTGATCTCCACTTTGTCCTGCTTCTGCTTTTAAAGCCATAGGATAATATGGAAAATTAGAATTTTCTATTACATTTACTACCTTTCCAAGTCTTACTCCGGCAGCACCTGCCAAACTCTTAGCTTTTGCTTTTGCATTATCCACCGCTTCTTTTCTTGCTTTATTTTCTAATGATTTCCTAAGTCCATCGCTAAAAGTAAAATTAACTCCGCCTACAAGATTTGCTCCCGATTTAGTAGAAGCGTCAATTACTTCGTTTACTTTATCAATTGGTTTTACTTTAATTTCCAAATTCTGCGTAACCGTATAGCCTATTATGTTATTCCCGTCATCTCTTATTGGGTACATCATTGGCGCAATTTCTGCGCCGTTTGATTGCAGCGGCCTAATGTTAGAGCCGTAATTAGGATTAACAGAATAATTTGTGGTTTTAATATCTTTTTCCGCTATCCCTAATTTTTTAATGTTATCTATAATTTTTTTTGTAGCTGTATTTGTTTTATTTTGCGCGTCTGAAACAGTAGTTGATTGCTTTGTTATTCCTAAGCTTATTGATGCAGTATC
>JBBUCX010000021.1:0-5142 GCA_038057595.1 Patescibacteria group bacterium | reverse complement strand
ATATGCTTGTCCTTTTTGCTAGATTATCACAATTTTTTCCCGTTTGCAAATCTTTTGTTATAATAAGATTTAATGAAAAAACTTCTAATTTTAGCCGCAGTTATTTTTGTCTTTCTTACAGCAATTGTTATAAGCTCAAACGCGCAAACAAATCAATGCGATAACGCTTCCAATTTAAACTTAGACCAGATAAATATCTGTCTTGACCAGCTAAAAACCGCTAAAGAACAGTCTGAAAAAGCAACTAAGCCTTTGGAAGACCAGGTAAACAGCATTAAAAAACGGGTTGCTTTTATTGAATACGACCTTTTAATAAAAGAAAAAAATATCGAGCAGGGATATAAAAATCTCGAGCGCCAACAGCAAATACTAAATGAGACAATAAGGAGTTATTATATTAAGTCCTACAATAACTCCCCTCTTCTTTTGCTTTTGTCAACGGATTCTGTGGCTAATCTTACGAAAATACTAGGCTACCAAAAAGCAACAGCTGATAGAGATAAAGCGATTATTACTAATATTGTAATCTCTATAACAGGTCTGGAAGAAAGGCAAAAAGAGCTTGAGAGTGAAAAGAAAAACATTGTTGTCGTTAAAGAAAAACTGGATAAAATAGTTGCCGGTGCAAGAGCTTACCAGGCAACTTTGTCAACAAAAATAGCCCAATTAAACGCCCAGCAGCAAACATTAATAGCGCAAAGACTTGGAAATCTAAATATTCCAAGATCTGCGGGAACGGGAGCTCCTGCTTGTATAGATGATAGAACCAAAGATCCGGGGTTTTCTCCCCGTCTTGCCTTCTTCACATATGGCGTGCCAAACAGAACAGGACTTAATCAGTACGGAGCAAAAGGCCGGGCAGCAACCCAAGGACACGAGGATATTCTTCGAGCCTATTATGAAGGAATTAGTTTTGAAACAAAACCGAACATCAATATAAAAGTTCAGGGATATGGAGAAATGCCACTCGAAACATATCTTTTAGGAATTTATGAAATGCCGGAAGATTGGCCAATGGAAGCATTAAAAGCACAGGTTATAGCAGCAAGATCATACGCGTTAGCCTATACTAACAACGGAGCAGGCGAAATCTGTACAACTCAATCATGCCAGGTATACAAACAACCTCATAAAACCGGTCCGTGGGTAACTGCTGTTCAGGAAACAGCTGGAAAAGTTATGATAAACGGCGGGCAAGTAATCAAGGCTTGGTATTCTTCAACTCACGGCGGATATGTATTCTCAACATCCGAGCTACCCGGGTGGAGTGCTACATCTTGGACAAAACACGCAACAGATACAACAACAGGCACAGCCTCAAGCTTTTCCGAACTTGCTTCAAATGCATACGATCGTGATTCTCCCTGGTTTTACTGCGACTGGGGATCAAGAAGTCAATATAATAAAACAGCTTGGCTAAAATCTTCGGAAGCCGCAGACATTGTAAACGTAATTTTGCTTGCCCGCAAAGACTCATCTACGGGCGACCATCTTTACCAAACAGACAAGCCGCATCCTTATGGCGGAGAGGTTTGGAACGAGGACAGGGTAAAACAGGAATTATCTTCAAGAGGAGGAAGTCCATATAATAATATAAGCAGTATTTCTGTATCTGCTGATTTTGGTTCGGGAAAAACAAGCTCTATTACGGTTTCAGGCGATGGCAAAAGTGAGTCTTTCAGCGGGTCGGAATTTAAAGACTGGTTTAACCTTAGAGCTCCTGCTAATATACAAATTGTCGGTCCGTTGTATAATGTAGAGCAAGGGTAATAATATGCCGGATATTTTTGTTGAAGAAAAAACAAAAACAAGCGATAATGCCACTCATCATCATGTTAAAGAGGGGCATGAAAAAGAAGAATCAGAACCTTTAATGCATTTTCCTAAACTTACTAAAAAATCTGTCCATCTTTTTTCTTCTTTTTGCGAAAACCCGGGCGATATAACTTTTAAAAACCAAGAGAAAAACGAAGATGTTTTGCTTTTTGTCAGAAAACATTTTATTACTAATTTCTTATGGATTACTATCGGAATTTTTCTCCTTATACTTCCAATTATTATTGGCCCAATAGGTTTTCTTCTGAATATTTCTCTCTCTTTTCTTTCTGCAAAATTTGTAATATTTTTTACTCTTTTTTATTATCTTGCTGTAATAAGTTATTTATTTGTAAGATTTATAACCTGGTATTTTAATGTTTCTCTAGTCACAACCGACAGAATTATTGATATAGATTTTTCGGATGTAATTTATAAAAATTTAGCCTCAACAACATTAGAATTGGTTCAGGACGTAAGCTATACGCAAACCGGAGTTTTCAGAACTTTTTTTCACTATGGAGATGTTTTGGTTCAAACAGCCGGAGAAAATACTCACTTTGACTTTGACGCAGTACCTAAGCCCGAGGATGTTGTTCATATAATAGGAGGTTTAATAGGAAAAGATGGAAATCTTTAATTCATTCATTAATGGGGATATTACCAATATCGTTGTGAAAGTATTTTTTTTAACATGTTCTTTTTTGTTTAGCATATTTTTACTCGTTGTTTTTAAACAAGTAACGTCTATGAACGCTATTGTAAGCGATGAAAACGACTCTTTAATACTTAAATTAATAGCATTTAGTCTTTTAATATCATCCGTTTCGCTTTTTTTAGCTGCTCTTGTTATACTATAAGAAATGGCTTTAGAAAATGTTTCATTTGCAAAAATAGTTGCCAACCCAAGCGAATATTCGTGGTCCCAAGCTTATAACGCGGGAAAATTATTTGCCGTGCTTTCTTTAGAAAGTCAGAAGGAGGAAGAAAAAGATTATCTAAACGTCTTGGGAAAAGAGGTTTTAGATACCCTCGAGCAGGAGTTTTTTACTCTTGAGACAAAAGACCTTGGATCAATAAAAAAAGCGGTTTTAGAAACATCTGCAAAAATTCCGGAAGAAGTTACTCTTTCTTTTGTTGTTGGCACTTTTGTGAATAACATTTTGTACGTTTATATTCTTGGTAATGGAAAAGTATCACTTAAAAGAGACCAAAACTTAGGGAATTTATTAGAAAGCGCTGATCAAAAAGCCGATTCCTTTAAAAACGCTTCCGGATTTTTAGAAGACGGTGATGTTGTCTTACTTCAGACAAAACAATTTGCAAATGTAATTTCTGCTGCAACCCTTTCTGAATTTTTAGACAACTTGCCCCCAACAGAAGCAGCAGAAAATATTGCTCCATTGGTTCATGAAGAAGAAGAGCCGGGCGCGGCGGCAATAATCATTGCTTATAAAAAACCTGTAGAAATAGACGAATCTATTCTAAATCCCGAAGAAGAAAAGGAAGAAGTCAAAGAAGAAAAACCGACTATAAATAAAAAATTAAATTTTTCAAATCTAAAACTTTTTTTAACAAAAATAAAGTTCCCAAAGAATTTTGATATTAGTCATTCAAGAAAGGTTATTTTAACAATTGTTATTGTCATAATTGTTGTTTTTGCAGGAAGCGTTATCTTTGCTGTTAAAAAACAGCAGGATACAAAAATTCAAGCGCTTTTTAGCCAAATTTACCCTGAAGCTTCCAAAAAATACGAAGAAGGACAGGGGCTTTTGGATTTAAACCAAAATTTAGCAAGAGATAGTTTTTCAGAGGCTAAAAAAATTCTAGACAGAGGAAAAGACAAATTCCCCAAAAATTCTAAAGAAGAAAAACAGATTTTGGCACTTTTAACAAAAGTAAATTCCTCACTTGAGTCTTCATCGGGAATTGAAGATAGCAGCGCAAAAGAAGTTAGCGCTTCAGAAAGTTTTTTCCTTTCGGCGCAGCTTAAAAACTCTGCCCTTTATTTTTCTTACGATGACAAAAATATTTATGGATTAACAGCTGACGCCATCTATTCGCTTGATAAGAACGGACAAAATAAAAAAGAAATTATTAAAAACGATGATTCTTGGCAACAGGGTGTTGCTCTATTCCCCTATTTTGGCAATATTTATGTTTTGGATAAAAAACAAAATCAGATATTAAAATTTGTAGAGGTAACTTCCGGATTTTCAGAAGCTAATTATTTTTCAGACACGAAGCCTAATTTTTCCAGTGCTATCTCTTTGGCAATTGACAGCTCTATTTACGTACTTTCTTCAAATGGAACTATTGATAAATTTACCAAAGGAAAAACCGACAGTTTTTCGATAACTAGCCTTGATACACCATTTAAAAACCCTGCCAGAATATATACAAACATTAATGATGATAATATTTATGTTTTAGATAACGGAAATTCAAGAATCGTGGTTTTAGATAAAAACGGAAGCTACAAGGCTCAATACAAAGCAGGTGTTATAAAAAACGCGAAAGATTTTGACGTTTTTGAAAAAGACAAAAAAATCTATGTTTTATCCTCGGGCAAGATTTATCAAATCGACCTTAAGTAAACCCCGCACTTTTGCCATTTAACCTCTTTTGAAGTATCATAATGGTGAGCGAAGTCGAACCATGAAGATTACCAACAAAAAAGCATTTTTTAATTATCGGCTTTTAGACCGGTTTGAAGCCGGAATTAATTTATATGGCCACGAAGTAAAATCGGTAAGACTTGGAAAAGCCGATTTATCAGGAAGTTTTGTTCGGATAATAGGGAGCGAAGCATATTTAGTAAACGCGAAGATTTTTCCATATCAAGCAGGACAGGTTGAAGGATATGACGAAAGACGGACGAGAAAACTGCTTTTACATAAAAACGAAATAATTGCATTAAAATCAAAAACAGAAGGCGCAAACCTTTCTTTAGTACCTGTTTCTTTATATCTTAAACACGGTTTTGTTAAGCTTGAAGTAGCTCTTGGTAAAGGCAAGAAAAAATATGAAAAAAGGGAAAGTATTAAAAAGAAAGATATTCAAAGAGATTTAGAGCGCGAACTCTCAAGCTAAATCCAATATAAAAGCCTCCATCTTGAAGGCTATATAAAATATAAACGTAGTATTTATTTGAAACGTCTGACGTTTCGTTCATTTAAATATATTTTAAAGTGTCGCGTCAAACGCGATCACCTCGTAAACTGGCTTCTGTGCAAAGACACGTTTAACGTGTCGAAGCCGAGTTTGACTCGGTGGAGATGTCGAGCAATGAACTCGAGTCCAAGAAAACATTTTAAAAAAATCTAC
>JBBUCX010000020.1:7467-8977 GCA_038057595.1 Patescibacteria group bacterium | reverse complement strand
CCAAATTTTCCCAGCGAATCTGTTTTTAGTAGTTCCGCAAGTTCCGTAAGGCGTCGCCTTGCGGATGGGTTTCAAAGCTAATTTAGTTCTTCAAGGCGACGCCTTGAAGAACTTTTGAGAGATCGTAATTACGGGTTTAACTCATAAAAGGATCAAATCCAAATTTTCCAGAGGATTACCTAAAAATGCGTTGCTTGAGGTTTATTATTAATAATTGAAACAAGCTTATTTTTTGTGCAGGTTCTAACACTCCGGTTGTATGTGGAGTTGTTCTTTCTACCTCTGCTCTCCAGGCTTCGTAATGCCCTTTTTGTATGCTTTGTGCTCTTTCGACAATTTCTGCTGCGCTTCTTCCGCCGATTGTGCGTTCTACCATAGAAGTATTATATCACTCGGTTTCAAAGCCAAATTTTCTACCCACAGGGCATCTTTGACCTGCCAACTTTTTCATCGCAGTCTTGAAAAAAATCCCCACTTGAAGCGTTCTTTTGTCCCCTGCATTGCCTTTGCTCTTGCCTGTTCCCAGGCAGTTGCAGGAGGTTCAGATTGTATTTTTGAGCTTACTCTTTTTCCCAGTTCCAGAATTACTTCAGGATCGATACCTAATTGAGGAAGTTTTCTGCTAAAATCGAGCGCTTCCTCTATTGCGGTTTTTTGTTGTCTTTCTACATTGGCCATAATTTAATTTGTCCGGGAAAAACTGGTATTTGTTCTTCGGATTTTTCTTCGGCTTCTGCTTCTGCCCTAAATCTTTCCAATGTCCTTAACCTGTGTTGCGGGTTTTTTCTTGTCAAAAGAAACGAAGAAACTAATCTCGATCTTCTAATTGCATCAAATCTTCTTAACCTTACTCTTTCCATAAAATATTATATATTATTATAGGTTTAGAAACAAATTTTCCAAAGCAAAGCGCGGGCTGACATTGGCTGTTTTAATAATAGTATAGGTTTTTTGCATATTCTTAAATAGTTTTATTAAAGTTTTGTCATTTTCCAAATTTTCATGCGCTGCAAGCATTAAGTTTTCCAAAAATTTTAATGCTTCTTCCCTATTCTTTCCGTTGTCTTGGGCAATTTTTAATAACCCTTCTCCTTTTTGAATTTCTTTTAATATTTTTAAATACTCTTCTAAGCTTTCTTTTTCTAATTTTTGGGATTTTTCTAAAGTTAAAATATTACATCTTGAAAGAATTGTCGGAAGTAAAAAATCAAGCGAATTAACAAGCACCATAATAATAGTATTATTTGGTGGTTCTTCTAAGAGTTTTAAAAAAGCATTTTGAGAATCTATTGTCATTCCAAAGAAAGCTTCTAAGATTACTCCTTTTTGTTCGCTTTTAAGTGGTTTTAAAAATATCCGCTTTTGCAAAAGCCTGATGTCCCCTATTCCAACTGATTTTTCTGTTTCGATAATATCGGTGTCAAACTTAGAAATTTTATTTTCTTTTATAATTTCTAAGGCTTTTTCTCTAACTTTTTTTGCTGTTCCGACAATTAATATGCTTTGCATA
>JBBUCX010000020.1:3396-7367 GCA_038057595.1 Patescibacteria group bacterium | reverse complement strand
TTGACTTTATAGCACATTTTTTCATACTATAATAGTAATGCCCGATCAAACTAATTTATCACAATCCATAAGCTCTTCCAATCAAACTTTGTCTGATATTTTACTTACCGATAAATTAATTAATAAAACGCAATACGATGACATTAAAGTTAAAAGCGCAAGCAAGGGTATTTCGGAAGAGTCGGTTGTCGAGTCGCTTAACGTTATGTCTCCTGAAAAATTTGCCGAAGAAAAAGCAAAGCTTTTAAATATTCCGTTTGTTTCTTTAGATAACATATCTTTTTCTCCCCAGGCTTTGGGTTTTGTACCGAGAGTTGTGGCGGAAAGATTTTCTTTAATCCCCTTTTCCTATGATGAAAAAACTAAAACCCTGTCGGTTGCCATGAGTAATCCTGTAGATTTGGAATCAGTCACTTTTGTCAGGGAAAAAACAGGACAAAATATTAAAACGTTCGCGGCATCTGTTCCAGAAGTGCAAAGGGCGATAAACCAGCAATACAGACAGGAAATTGTCGGTGAAGTAGGCGCCGCTTTAAAAGAAACCGAGACACAAAATAAAATTAAAACAGTTAACGTAACGCAAATTTCAGAAATTATTAAAGAAGCGCCGATTGCGAAAATAGTTTCAACAATTTTAGAATACGCTGTAACAAGCAGAGCTTCGGATGTTCACATTGAACCGCAGGAAGATAGGGTAAGAGTAAGGTACAGGATAGACGGAATTTTATACGACAAATTATCTTTGCCAAAAAGTGTGCAGGAAGCAGTAATTTCCAGAATTAAAATTTTGTCCGAAATGAAAATAGACGAACATAGAACACCGCAAGACGGACGTTTTAATTTTAAAGTTGAAGATAAAGAGGTAGATCTTAGAATTTCGGTTTTGCCTACATCTTTTGGCGAAAAAATAGTCATGAGGTTACTTAGAAAATCCGGCGGAGTCCCCTCTTTGGAAGAACTTGGATTAAATGGCTCGTCTTTAAGAAACTTGGAAACGGCGATGTTAAGGCCTCACGGAATAATTATAGTAGTAGGACCAACGGGTAGCGGTAAAACTACTACGCTTTACTCTGTCTTAAATAAATTAAACACAACGAGAGTAAATATATCAACGCTTGAAGATCCGGTTGAATACCAGATGCCCGGTATTAATCAGGTGCAGGTTAATCCTGCTGTCGGTTTAACTTTTGCAGACGGTTTAAGGTCTTTTTTAAGACAGGATCCAAATATCATATTGGTTGGAGAAATCCGCGATAAAGAAACAACAGAGCTTGCTATTCAGGCAGCATTAACAGGCCATTTGGTATTTTCGACGTTACACACTTCAAACGCGGCAGGAGCGCTGCCAAGACTTTTGGATTTAGGCGCAGAAACCTTCTTACTTGCTTCTACCATGAATGCGGTTTTGGGACAAAGAATTGTCAGAAAAATCTGTCCTCATTGTAAAATAGAGGTTATTCCTCCGCAGCAGATTGTTGAAGAAATGAAAGTAGTTTTGGGAAAATATTTTCCAAAAGAGCAAAAAGAGATAAAGTTTTATAAAGGAAAAGGTTGTGAAGAATGCGGGAACACAGGGTACATAGGAAGAATAGGTATTTTTGAAACTCTTCCGATTTCCGACAAAGTTGCCTCAATGGTTTTGCAGCACGCGGATTCTGGTACAATTGAAAAAGAAGCAATAAACGAAGGGATGATAACCATGAAACAGGACGGTTACCTTAAAGTGCTTGCCGGAATTACAACTGTTGAGGAAGTATTGAGAGTTGCGCAGGAGTAATATGGATATTCATGAACTTTTGGATTTAACAATAAAAAATAACGCATCGGATTTGCACCTTTTGCCGGGTGTTCCGCCTGCTTTAAGAATAGATGGTCAATTAAGATATCTTTCTAATTACACTCCTGCAACTGCTTCGGAAATGGAAGCAATGCTTTTTTCAATATTAAAGCCGGAGCAAAAAGAGCTTCTTATTAATAATAAAGAAATTGATTTTTCTTTTGGATTTGGCGGAGGAGCTTATGGCGATTTAGGAAGGTTTAGAACAAATCTTTATTACCAAAGAGGAGTTTTATCTGCTGCTTTTAGGTATTTGCAGCCTAAAATAAGAACAATTGAGGAATTAAAACTTCCGAGCATTTGCCATTCGTTTGCTAATTTAAAACAGGGGTTTATCTTAGTAACAGGACCAACCGGTCATGGAAAATCAACCACAATTGCGGCAATCATTAACGAAATAAACCTTGGGAAAGCTGCTCATATATTAACCATAGAAGACCCGATTGAATATTTGTATCCTCCCGGAAAGAGTATTATCTCCCAAAGGGAGATGGATTTGGATACTCATTCCTGGTCTTTGGCTTTAAAGTCGGCTCTGCGTGAAGACCCGGATGTTGTCTTGGTTGGGGAAATGCGCGACCCGGAAACTATAGCGGCGGCTCTGACAATTGCAGAAACAGGCCATTTGGTATTTTCTACCCTTCATACTAATTCAGCGGCGCAAACAATAGATAGAATCATTGATTCTTTCCCCGCAAGTCAGCAGTCTCAAGTTAAGGTTCAGCTTGCTGCAACCTTAAAGGGCGTTGTTTCGCAAAGATTGATCCCAAGGATTGACGGCGGAAGAGTACCCGGGGTTGAAGTATTAATAAGCACCTCGGCTATTGCAACAAACATAAGAGAAGGAAAAACGCATCTTATAGATTCCATAATCCAGACATCGCAGGACGCGGGCATGATTACGCTTGAGTCTTCTCTTGCTTCTCTGGTTTTGGCAGGAACCATAAGCTTGGAAACCGCAAAAGGCTATGCTTTAAGGCCGGAAGAGCTCTTAAGAATGGTGGGATAATATGAAACTACGATATAAAGCAGCAACTTCCAACGGAAAACTTTCGCAAGGTTTGCTAGACGCAAGAGATATTAACGAGGCCGCTGATTATTTAAGGGCAAAAAACCTTATTCCAATTACAATCGATAGAGTAGATAATAAGTTTTGGACTAACCTTCCCTTTTTAAAAAAAATTAAGCAATCCGATTTAGTGCTTTTTACAAGACAGCTCTCGTCAATGCTTTCATCGGGCTTGACACTCTTTAGGGCTTTAGAAATTCTTAGAGAACAAATGCAAAATCCGCAAATGACAGAAGTGGTTTCATCTTTAATAAGCGAAGTTCAGGATGGAAAGACTCTTGCTAAGGCTCTGGAAAAACATCCGCAGGTTTTTTCTACCATTTACGTTTCTATTATAAGAGCGGGAGAAAAATCAGGTCTTTTAGATAAAGTTTTGCTTCGTCTCGCGGATAACTTAGAAAAACAGGCAAAACTTAAAAGCACTGTTAAAGGCGCATTAATGTATCCTGTTATTGTTATCATTCTTATGGTAGTTGTTATGTCTATAATGATGATATTTGTTATCCCCCAGCTTACGGTTTTATATACAAATTTAAACGTTGAGCTGCCTTTACCCACAAAAATAGTTGTTGCGATTTCAAATTTTATGATTGCCGCCTGGCCGCTTATTATTTTAGGGGGTGCCGCTGCCGTTATCGGATTTAGAAAATGGGCAAAAACGCCGGATGGGAAAATTTTAATTGATACAACGCTTTTAAAACTGCCTGTTTTTGGAAAACTTATTACCCAGACAATTTTAGCGGAATTTTCAAGGACTTTCGGTCTTTTGGTCGGAACAGGAACTCTGGTTGTCCAGGCTTTAAATGAGACTGCCGATACAACAGGAAACAGCTTATTTAAAAACGCGATATTTGGTGTTTCCAAACAGGTTGAAAAAGGAATAACTGTTGGCGACTCAATGGCTTATTATCCCCTGTTTCCTCCCCTTCTTATTCAGCTGGTAAAAATCGGAGAGCAAACGGGAAAAATTGATGAAACTTTAATAAAAGCCTCTGAATATTTTGAAAGAGAAGTTGACCAAACCGTAAAAACGCTAACTACAGCAATGGAGCCGTTTATTATGGT
>JBBUCX010000020.1:0-3296 GCA_038057595.1 Patescibacteria group bacterium | reverse complement strand
ATCGGAATCTTAGGCGTTTTAGCGGCAGCATTAATTGCAACTATTGACCCTTTTGAACAGCTTAAAAAAGCTCAAGACGCAAACGTTAAGAATACAACGGTTGAATTCGTAAACGCAAGCATTAGATATTACACAACTCGTAATGTTCTTCCCTGGTCTGATACAACAGTTGTAGGCTGCAGCGGAGGTACAAATCCAACAGCTATGACATTGGGCGGCGCGGCTGCGGCTGGTTGTCTAAATGTCCTTATTACGGATGGAGAATTAAAACAAGGATTTACAACCGTAACATCAATTTTAAATCAGATTTTAATATCCGGTACAACAAACGGAGTTACATCCTGCTTTGATCCTCAATCAAAATCACAGGATAGAGATTTAAATACAAAATATAACAACGTAGGAGTACCAACAACAGGATGTGTCTCTCAAACAGCAGGCGGTTCAACAACATGCTACTGGTGCTCACAATAAGTAAAGTTTAATGGCCTCAAAACTTAAAAAATATTTTCTGCCAATTATTATTTTTTTATTTGTTTTTCTTGTATATTTACACAACTTATCCCGAAGCGTTTACGGCGGAGATGTTGGGGATTTGGTTACAGCAGCAAAAGTAATGGGGGTTGCCCACCCGCCCGGCTATCCTCTTTTTACATTGCTTGGCTTTTTATTAACAAGGATTAATTTTATCTCTCCTGCTTTCATGGTTGGAATTATTTCGGCTTTTTCTTCTGCTCTGGCAGTACTTATTTATTATTTTCTTTCACTAGAGTTTACTAAAAGTAAGTTTATTGCTTTTGTATCGTCCTTTGTTTTGGCATTTAATTATTTATTCTGGTTTTACGCAGAAATCGCAGAAGTTTTTGCGCTTAATAATTTATTTGTAGTTTTACTTATATTTCTGGGGTTTATGTATCATAAGTACAAAAAAGAAAAAATTTTATACATTTTGTCTTTTTTTGTCGGCTTTTCTTTTACTAATCATCAGACGATAGTCCTTATTTTTCCATCGATATTAATTTTAGTTTTAGCAAATTATAAAAAAATATTTAAAAAACCTAAATTTGTAATTAAAAATATTTTATTTGTCATTTTAGGTTTACTGATTTATGTTTATGTTCCCATAGCAGCCTCATTTTCTCCTGTTGTTAATTGGGACAGGGTAACTGATTTGAAATCGTTCCTCCGTCTTTTATTGCGTCAGGATTATGGTACTTTTAACGCCGGAATCTTTGCAAGTCCTACTTTTGTCCAAAGAGTAATTATATTAAAAACCTACTTTTCCGACATTATTCTTCAATTGACATTGCCGGTTATTTTATTAAATATATTAGGCGCTTTTTATCTATTTTTAAAAGACAAAAGGCTTTTTATTTCCCTTTTATTAGCTTTTGTAATATCAGGTCCTTTGTTTATCGGTTATGCGGGCTTTCCGCTTCTTGGAAGTTTTTTTATCGGTATTTATGAAAGATTTTTTGTTATGTCAGTTGTTATTCTAATGATGTTTTTTCCTTTCGGACTTTTATTTTTTGTCCAAGCCCTAAATAAAATTTTTGCTAAAAAAACTTTCCAGAATCTTTTTATCGGAGTTTTTTTAATTATTCCAATATCTCTTTTTTATTATAATTTTCCTAAAACCGATCTTCATAAAATTACAACAGGAGATGATTTGGCTTACGATTTAATCTCTCCTCTTCCTAAAAACTCAATTTTATTTTTGTCAGGAGACACAGTTTTATTTAATGTATGGTATGTTAGTTACGCATTAAATTTTAGGCCGGATGTAAGGATTATTAATTTAAACGGACTTGCCGGAGATGTTTATTTTGAAAGGAAGATAAACGATTATAAAAAAGCGCATCCTAAAGAAAAAAACGATAAAGATTTACCCATTAAAGTTATAAAAGAGCTTTTTAAAATCAATCCGATTTTTTCATACGACGCTGTACAGCCGTCAAAAGGTGAAAAGCTTATTTGGATTCCGTATGGTCTTACCTCAAAACTTGTAGCATCCAAAAAAGATATTAAACCAAAAGATGACTTTACAAAAGAAAATTTGCTAATTTGGAGTAAGTTTAGATTCTTAAACAGTAAAAATAAAAACAACTTAGCGCTTGGCAGTTTAACAATTGCAGAAACACCTTCAATTTATGCAAACGCATTGCTTTCCTTAGGTAATTTTTATTTTACCAACTATCAAGATAAAAAAGCTGCCTACGAATTTTACCAAAAAGCTAAAAACATAGACCCTTCTTATCATAAAACATACGAAGTATTGGGAATATATTTTTCAGATATAAACGATTGTAAAAAAACAGATGAAAATTTACAAAAAGCAATTGACATTTATCCGTTTGAAAAAATTTCTTATATGGTTTTATATTCTAATTACAAATACTGTTTTAAGGATACAAAAAAAGCAAATGAAGTTGTTAAAATTTACAATCAATTATTCCAAATAGATTTTTTTAAAGACGCAAAATTAAAAGCTGATGATTTAAGTAAATAAAATGTTTGAATTAATAATTTTTATATCAGGACTTTTTTTTGGCAGTTTTTTGGGAGTTTTGGTTGACAGAATTCCTAAAAAACAAAATGTAATAAAAGGAAGATCCCGTTGCGAATTCTGCAAAGCAGAACTAGGCTGGTACGATTTGATTCCGATACTTTCATTTGTGTTTTTAAGAGGAAAATGCAGATTCTGCAAAGCAGAACTCTCCTTGTTTTATCCTGTTATTGAAATTTTGACAGGGATTATGTTTGCATTGACCTACATGTTTATAATTTCAAATTTCAAATTTCAAATTTCAAATGAATTTTTAATTCTTAAATCCTTAATCATTCTAACTTATTATCTGTTTATGATAAGTTCGTTTATTGTTATTTTTTTTACGGACTTAAAATACGGAATTATCCCCGACAAAATCGTATTCCCTGCAATTGTTATTAATATATTTTACCTACTTTTCTTTAATCCTAAATCTTTAATCTTTAATCTTGCTTCCGGTTTAGGGGCTTTTTTGTTCTTTGTGATAATTTCATATATATTTTATATCCTTACAAAAAAACAGAGTATGGGCGGAGGAGATATAAAACTTTCTTTCCTTCTAGGACTTTCTTTAGGCTTTCCTGGTATTTTAGTTGCTCTTTATTTAGCTTTCTTGACAGGAGGAGTTATTGCTATCATACTAATTCTATGGAAGAAAAAAGCTTTTTCAAAAGATACTCTTCCCTTTGGTCCGTTTCTAATATTTGGAGCAATAATAAGCTTGTTTTGGGGAAATCAAATCTATTCC
>JBBUCX010000019.1:0-8119 GCA_038057595.1 Patescibacteria group bacterium | reverse complement strand
GCTTTTCTTAAGCTCTATGCCAATCATGGTAAAAAGTTCATTAAGTCTTGGTCTTATAATCCCATCAATTAATGTTTTTTTAGAAACTTTTTTTAACTCTTCCGAAAGATTTAAAGAAGACAAATCCACTTCGTCTGCTGTCTTTTCCTCATGCTTTCCTTCTTCTTCCTCTTCTTCTGAAATTTTTGTTTGCTTTTTTTGCGGACTTGATAAAAATAATTTTATTTTCTCGGCAGATTCCAAAGAAATTCTTAAACCAATTGCTAAATCATTAGTAATGTGCTTTGCTCCAATTGGAATAACCGACGAATGCGCAACCGAACCATCCGTATAAACAGATATGTCTGTTGTCCCGGCTCCAATATCAACCAGTACTACGCCTAATTCCCTTTCCGTGTCTGATAAAACCGCAAGAGAACTGGCATATCCTGAAAAAACAACCGAATCTAAATCAACTCCGACGTTGGAAAATGCTTTTTCCATGTTTTTGATAGAAACCGTATTTGCAGAAATAATATGAGTATCAACTTCAAGCCTTACGCCCGTCATGCCTATCGGATCTTTAATGCCTTCCTGTCCATCAACGATATAACTTCTCGGCAAAACATGGATTATTTCCCGGCTTGAAGGAAGAGATACTGCTTTTGCAGCGTCTAACACTCTTGCTAAATCGCTTTCGGTAATTTCTCCTTCAGGTCTTGCAATAGCAACGACACCTCTTGAATTTTGCGATTCTATATGACTTCCGCCGATAGAAGCAATTATATGGGAGGCGCTGTAGCCTGCCATCCTCTCTGCGGCTTCTAATGAATTGTTAATAGAAACTACGGCTTCGTCTATATCAACTATCTGGCCTTTTCTAATTCCGTTTGCCGGAGTTTCCGAAACGCCTAAAACATTAACCTCTTCATCAACTTTAGCAATAAGTGTAGCAATTTTTGAGGTTCCGATATCTATTCCGACAACTATTTTTCCTTCGTTCATAAACTTAGTAAGAAATAACAGGATTATTAAACCTAAAATCCAAGCTTTTAAGTTTCTTTCCTTCTATTGTAAGCTTAGAAAGCACGAGTTGTAAAGAGGAAATTTGATTTTTAATATCCTTTTTTGGCGACATGATAACAATACCACCGTCTGCAAGTTCTATTAACAAACTCCTATCGGAACTAACAGATACTCTTTTAAAAAGGATATTTGATTTTTCAAGCTCTTTTTCCAAAGCAATTGTTTTTGACGTTTTATTTTGCGAAACAGGACTTATATAGAAAGTTTTGCCAAATGAAAAATTCAAATATAAATATTCAATAAAAATAAGGATTATTGATAAAAAAAACAAAACTATAAAAGCAGTTTTTGTTCTTTTTTTGATTTTTTCTTTTTTAAGCTGTCTTTTTCGCGTAAACATCTTTTAAAACATTAATTATATTTTCCGTCGAATTTTGAAATACAACTTTTTTTCTTAATTTATATTTTTTTATATTTTTAAACATTGAGGAAATTTCTAAAATAAATAAATCAGGCGTTAAAAAATTCTGCTCTATAATTTCAGCCAGTCCTAGGTCTTTCATAAAATTCGCGTTCTTTGCCTGTTCATTTTTTTGCGAAAAAGGAAGAGGAATAAATAGCGCCGGTTTTTCAAGATAAATTAATTCTGTTACCGTATTTATTCCCGATCTTCCCACAACCAAATCTGCTTTAGAAAGCATTTGTGATGATTCTTTTACATCAAGAAATTTTGTCAAAGTATAGTTCTTGGAGTATTTTTCTGTTAAGCTATTTTTTATCAAAGTTAGCTTTTCAAAATCATTATATAAACCGGAATCGCCTGTCTGATGGAAAATTACGTATTTTTCTAAAAGCTTTTCCAGGGAATTTCTTACCAGTTCATTGATTGCATGAGAACCGCTACTTCCTCCTGTAATATAAATTAAGGGCGGATTATTTAATATTTTTTTATAATTTAACAATTTTAGCGTATCTTGCTTTATCGGATTTCCCGTTAAAACGGTTTTTTCTTTGGGAAAAAAGTTTTCCGATGATTCCCATGAAATACAAATTTTCTTTGCCAATGGAGAGAGTATTCTATTTGCAAAACCAATTGCCAATGTTTGCTCGTGTATAACAATAGGCATTCTTAAAACTGATGCTGCTAAACCAACCGGTACTGATAAATACCCGCCAAAACAAAGAACAACATCGGGTTTTATTTTATTTAAAATTTTAAGCGCCTGGTAAAAACCAATTGGCATTTTTAAAAATGACAATAAAGTGTATTTTGTAAATTTTCTTTGAAGTCTTGCTGTTTTTAGAGCAAAAAAAGGGATGCCCAATTTTGCTATTTCCTGATACTCTAAAGAAAGAGCATTGTCTCCTTCAAAAGAATGCTTTCTTCCAATATAATAAACGTCCTTTTTTTCCAATTTCTCCAAAACCGCAAGAGCCGGAGACAAATGCCCCCCCACTAAAACTACTTTCATATATTTTTTCCCTGCTTTCCTATATTTAAAAGTATACCAATTGCGCTTAAACTAATAATAAGAGCTGAACCTCCGTAGGAAATAAACGGAAGAGGAACTCCGGTTAAAGGAAGGAGTACAGTTTGCGATGACAAATTTATCAGAACCTGCCCTGCAAGAAAAGTAGTAATTCCTCCTGCCAAAAGCTTGCCAAAGGTATCTTTGGCATTAATAGCTATATAAAATCCTCTCCAAATAATAAAGATATAGACAAAAATGATAAAGCTCGTTCCCAAAAATCCCAATTCTTCTGCAATAATAGCAAAAATTGAATCTGTTGTATTTTCGGGTAAATACGCGTATTTTTGTAATGAATTGCCAAATCCGACACCCATTAATCCGCCGGATCCAAGTGCAATTAATATTTGTCTAACATGATACGAAGAGGAGCTTATGTCCTGATTAAAATTCAAAAAAGTAGCAAGCCTATCTGCCCTATATGGTTCAATTTTTATAAATAAAAAGCTAAGAAGCGCAATTACCGGAAGTAAAGCTGCAAAATATAAAACCCTTGCTCCTGATAAAAAATAAATGGTAATTGCTTCAAGAAGAATAATTACAGCAGTTCCCATATCAGGCTCAAACATAACAAGCATTAAAACAACAGATAAAAGCAGCAAAAATGCGAAGAGTCTCCCTTTTTCTTTACTCGAAAACCACGCCGCAAGATATATGGCAAGCGCTAATTTTACAAATTCTGAAGGCTGCAGGGTAGTAAATCCTATGTCTATCCACCGCCTAGCGCCAAGGAGTTCAACCCCAAGACCTGGAACAAAAACTAAAACAAGAAGGGAAATAGCAACAATAAGTATCGGGATGGCCAAATTATAAAACTTATGGTAATCAAACTTTGAAAACAAAATTAAAGCAAGAAAACCCAAAAATATCCAGAATATTTGCTCTTTTACGAAGTAGTATTTATCGGCAAAGTCCCTAAACGCTACAAATGATGAAGCATCATAAAGCATAAAAAGACCAAAAAAAGTAAGAAAAATAGTAGAAAAAAGTAGAAAAAAATCAATTTTTTTCATTATTCAATGAAAGCGAGGTAAA
This sequence comes from Patescibacteria group bacterium, assembly GCA_038057595.1. GTDB lineage: Bacteria > Patescibacteriota > Microgenomatia > Levybacterales > UBA12049 > JACRFQ01. Next base: position 4,550 of record JBBUCX010000019.1, on the reverse strand, counting down.
GACCCAAAATTGCAAAAACAACTCCTATCAACCACGCGCGCATAACTATTTTCGGCTCGTCCCATCCGCGTTTTTGAAAATAAAGATGCAAAGGGGCAACAGGAAAAAGTTTTTTGCCAAATACTCTTTTCCAAAAAATCTGCAAAAGCGAAGAACCAACCTCTAAAACAAAAACTCCTCCAATAACTGCCATTGTTAATGTTTTACCGGACAATAAGCCAACTACGGCCAGTGCCGCCCCCAAAGACATTGAACCGACATCACCAAGCCAAATTCTTGCCTTATAAATATTAAAATATAAAAATGCGGCAACGCTTCCCATAAGTATTGCAATAAACATTGCCAACCCTTGGTCTAAGTTAGTATAAGAAATTGCTAAAAAAGAAACCAGAGCGATTAACAAAAGTCCCGATGCCAGGCCATCTAACCCGTCTGCGATATTAAACGCGTTTACAAAGGCAACGATAACAAAAGCGGCAAAAGGAATATAAAATATTCCGATATCTGTTAATCCAAAACCCTTAATAAAAAGAAAACTGTAACCAAGCTTTGAGTAAAGAATAGTTGCCGGAATAAAAGCCAAAATCCATTGCAGTAAAAATTTATACCTAAATCTTAATCCGAAAAAAGCTAATTTATTGTCTTTATCAACTAGTTTTTTTGCATCATCATATAACCCTAAAATTCCAAAACTTACAAAAGTAAATATTATTACAAAAAGCTCCCAAAAGTTTACTTTAACATTCAAAAGCCCAATAGACCAAAGAAAAACTATAATTACAACTATTACTATTAAAAGCCCTCCTCCGAAAGGAGTGCCCACTTTCCATTTGTTGAATTTATCAAAAAAAGGCGTTGGTTCATTGAACAAATCTACTGTTTTTTGCTTTTGACGCCTTAATTTAACTTTGTAAAGAAAATCTATAAAAGGAATTATTAATAACGACGTGACAAGAAGTGAAAGCAAGGTTAAACCCAATAATTGAGCCATATCCTAATATTATAGTATTATTAAGGAGTTTATTCAATTAAATTTAACTATTCTTGAGGAAAACTGCTAATAAGTTTTTGAGCTTCTGAAAACTCATCTTTTGTGTTTACACCTGCCCAAATTAACTTTCCGCCCTTAAGGGTTTCGATTTTTTCGTTATTTTTAATTCCTACCCCAATAAGACTTGTTAGATAATATTCTCCTGTTACAGGACTTTTTTCAACAAAAGGAAGGTACTTCTTTAAAAAATTTACCTTAAAAATATAACAACCCGGATTAACCTCTTTTATGTTTCGTTCATTATTAGTTGCGTCTTTTTCTTCAACCATAGCTTTTACTTTTCCGTTTTTATCTCTGATAACTCTACCGAGCCCATATGGACTATCTTTTTCTATGGTAAGAAAAGTAAAAGATGAATTATTGTTAAAATGCTTTTTAGCTAATTTATTAATAACTTCTTTTGAATAAAAAGCAGAATCATCTCCGTTTAAAACAAGGACGTCAACGGTTTTGTTATTAAACTTTTGTAAGGCAATTTTTACAGCGTGCGCAGTCCCAAGTCTTTTTTTCTGCTCGGCAAATTCAACTTTTCCCTTAAGCACATTTATTACTGATTCTTTTGCAAAACCAACAACAACAACTATATTTTTAATACTTAAACTTTCCAAAAGCTCAACCGTATGTAAAATCATAGGCTTACTTGCCAGATGCAGGGCCACTTTATTAACATTCTTAGATTTCATTCTGGTCCCTTTACCAGCCGCTAAAATAATTGCCCCGAGATTTTTTTTCATAAGACTTATTCTTTAACTCTTTTTATGACAGCTCCTAAAATTTTAAGCCTTTTATCAAGCTGTTCGTACCCTCTGTCTAAATGCTCAACGCCAAACAAAACACTCTCGCCCTTTGCGGCAAGAGAAGCTAAAACAAGCGTTGCGCCCGCTCTTAAATCAGTCATATCAACAATGCCGTTATGAAGCTCAACGGGGCCATGAACTTTAGCTGCGTGGAAATTGTTTCCATTATCGTCTTTTATATTAAAATTATAAAATTTAGCCTGGTTTTTTATTTTAGGATTATACAATTCAATTTGACCTCCCAGTTTTTTTAAATCATTTACATAAGTAAATCTATTTTCGTACACAGTTTCGTGTATTGTCGATTCACCATGGGCTTTTGTCATTAAAACCGCCCATGGACCCTGCCAGTCTGTCATAAACCCGGGGTAATAGGTTGTAGTAACATTTGTTGCTTTAAGAGGACCTTTATAAAAAAATCTTATTCCGTTTTCTTTTTCCTCAAATCCCCCTCCGCACTCTTTTAGAAGTTCTAAAAAATCTTCGATACCATTTTTTTTGATATCTTTAATAAAGATATCTCCTTTGGTAATTATTGCCGCAACCGCAAAAGTAACAACCTCATTTCTGTCGGGAACTATTTTAAATCTTGCTCCGTGTAATTTTTCTACACCCTCTATAACTATTATTCTATCTTTTTCTCTGACAATTTTTGCGCCCATTCTGTTTAATAAGCCAATTAACTCATCAACCTCCGGCTCCCTGGCCGCATTTTCCAAAACAGTTTTTCCTTTAGCAAGAACTGCTGCAAGAATCATAGTTTCCGTACCTGTATGTGTGTTTTTCTCAAATCTATATGTTATTGCATTAAGTCCTTTATGGGCGGTTGCGTGAAAGTATCCGTCCTTACTATCATATTTAATTTTTACCCCCATTTTTTTAAGTCCTTCTACAATTCTATCTATCGGCCTTGCTCCGATTCTGCAGCCCCCAGGATTAGGAATGATTGCCTTGCTAATTCTTGCCAAAAGAGGCGCTAAAAACATATATGATGTTCGTATTTCCGCGGCTTCCAGAAGTGAAATTTTTTCGCTTGAAAATTGCTTTAATCTTATAGAAGCCGTATGGTCTTTAAGCTTAACCTCTCCACCCAAGTGCTCTATAATATTAACCATTGTTATAAAATCTGAAATTATAGGCACATTTTCAACAATAACCTCATCAGATGTTAAACAGGCGGCAACCAATACTTTTAGAGCTACATTTTTTGAACCTAAGATAGAAACCTCGCCTTTTAATTTTTTTCCTCCTTTTATAACTAATTTTTCCATATTATTTTATTAACAGGCTGGACGAAATTTTATAAATATCCCCTGCGCCCATCGTAATTATTATGTAATCTTTGCCAAGGCTTTTTTGGTCGAGATATTTTACCACATCTTCTGCTTTAGGAGTATATAAAACATCTTTATGAATTTTTGAAATACTTTCCGCAAGAAGCTTTGAAGAAACAGAATTATCAATCTCTTCCCGTAAGGAGGGATATGTGTCAACAAGTAAAACCATATCTGCTAGAGAAAAAGAACTAATAAATTGTTCGAACAAGCTTTTTGTTCTAGAATAAGTATGAGGCTGAAAAATACAGACAATTTTTTTATTAGGAAATGATTTTTTAAAAGCTGTTAATGTTTTTCTTATTTCTGTAGGATGATGAGCATAATCATCGTATAAAACTGCTCCGGACGATAGGTTACCAACAAGCTCAAATCGTCTTTTTGTACCATGAAACTTCATTAATCCTGTTTTTATTTTCTCTACAGAAAGACCAAGCTCCAGACAAACGGCAATTGCTGCAAGTGCATTTAATGCGTTATGTTCGCCTGTTATATTCAAAATAAATTCTCCCAAAGAGGTGTTTTTAGCATTTACCCAGAAAAACATTTTATCCGCTTCTATACTTAATCTGCCCATATTAAGATCTGCATTTTTAGAAAACCCGTAAGTTATAGAATGACCTTTATATTCTTTTAGAAGTTTTGGGGTTTCTAAGTCATCAATACAAGCAACTAGAGTACCGTTTTCACTAATATTATTAGAAAAATTTAAGAATTCATGTCTTATTTGATCCATTGTCGAATATAAATCCGGATGGTCGAATTCTATGTTGGTTATAACGCCGATTTTGGGATATTGCCATAAAAATTTAGGTGTTTTATCGTATTTTGGTTCTGTTGCATATTCATCTGCTTCTGAAATAAAATATTTCCCTTTTCCATAATGTCCCGAAGAGCCAAGTGAGGGAATATTGCCGGTTCCAATTAGAAATGCGGGATCTAGTTTATTTTCTTTAAGAATGGTTGCAATCATTGCTGATGTTGTTGTTTTACCATGCGATCCCGCAACGGAAACTCCATCAAATGTTTTTTCAAATAGCAAGCCATTCATAAACTTACCTGCTGCTTCCCCTTGCGTCCAAATAGGTATTCCTAATTTTTTTGCCTTAATATTTTCTATATTGTCAAATCCCCCGTGCGCGCCGGTTGTAATAACCAAATCTTTTCCCTCTATATTTTTTTCATCAAATCCTACATATGCTGTTATACCTGCTTTCTTTAGTAATTCGTCTGTAATAAATTCCTCGGCAATATCACTGCCCGTTACTTTAAATCCAGCTTCTTTGGCAATAATAGCAAGCGGCGCCATACCAACACCCTTAATTCCTACAAAATGAATATTCTTGATTCTATTCATAAACTTTATCT
>JBBUCX010000018.1:0-18283 GCA_038057595.1 Patescibacteria group bacterium | reverse complement strand
AGGAGCTTTCGCAAGAAAGTACCCCGAAAAGACCCCGCAAGGGGTTTTTTTGCGGCTATTTTAGGTTTATCAACAAGTTTTTGAGACTAAATAATTCTTCGTCATTATATATCGATACCGGATAAACATTTTTATTTATTTTCTTAGCTATGCTCATTTTTTTATCTACTTGATTTTTGCTTAACATGTCTGATTTTGTTAATAGTATAATTTCTGTCTTTTCGCTTAGCTTATTATCATATTCTATTAATTCTTTTCTAATAATTTCATAGTCTTTTTTCAAATCCTCTGATTGGCAGTCTATACAATGCAAAAGCATTTTAGTTTTTTCAATATGTTTTAAGAATTTAATCCCTAAACCTTTGCCTCCCGAAGCGCCTTCTATTAACCCTGGAATATCTGCAAGCACAATGCCCTCTAATACTCCCAAATTGGGCTCAAGAGTTGTAAAGGGATAATCGCCAATTTTAGGATGCGCTCTTGTTAAAACGCTTAAAAGACTGCTTTTACCGGAGTTTGGAAGCCCAATAATCCCAATGTCCGCAATTAACTTGAGTACCAATAAAAGCTTTTTTTCTTCTCCTATCGTTCCTTTTTCCGCATAGTAAGGTGTTTGGTTTGTCGCTGATTTAAATTCGTTGTTTCCTCTCCCCCCCTTTCCGCCCCTGACAATTAAAGTTTTATTTTGGGAATTTATAATTTCAAAGCTATCATTTGTATTTAAATCCGTAACAAATGTTCCTATCGGCAAGAAAACAATTGAATCCTTTCCGTTTCTTCCGTATAAGTTCTGCTTTGCTCCTTTTATTCCGTCTTCTGCTGTTATTTTTTTCTTATACGTAAACTCTGAAAGCGCTGTAATATCGTTAATACCCTGAAAATATACATTTCCGCCATTACCGCCATTACCTCCGTCAGGACCTCCCTTTGCAGTCTGGGCATTTCTTTTAAAGCTAGAAGCTCCATTTCCGCCGTTTCCCGCTTTAACAATAATTTGCACTTCGTCAATTAACATGAATACATTTTACCATTTTATGTTAAAATTTATCTTGTGAAAGTTTTACAAACTAAAGGCTTTGGCGATTACGAGCTTTTGGATAGCGGTAACGGGTTTCGTTTGGAGAGATTCGGAAAATATATAATTTCAAAACCGGATCCTCAAGCTATCTGGAAACAAAGCTTACCTTATGACCGGTGGAAAAGCGCTGATGCAAAATTTGAAAATGGAAAATGGGAAAAAAGAAACGGCTTTCCCGATAAATGGCAGATTTCATATAAAAATGTGAATTTCTACGCAAAGCTGACTTCATTTAAACATACCGGAGTTTTTCCGGAACAAAGCTTAAACTGGGATTTTATACAACAAAAAATCAATGATCAAAAATCAATAAACAATATACAACCTCACGTATTGAACCTCTTTGCGTACACGGGAGCCGCTAGCTTAGTTGCTGCAGCTTCAGGTGCGAAGGTAACGCATGTTGATGCTTCAAAGCCCTCAATAGCGTGGGCAAAAGAAAACCAAAAACTATCTAACCTCTTAGAAAAACCAATCCGGTACATCTTAGACGATGCAATTGAATTTACCGCAAGAGAAATAAGACGCGGGAATAAATACGAGGCAATAATTATGGACCCGCCTGTCTATGGTCATGGTCCAAACGGCGAAGTTTGGGATTTTAATAAGAGTTTTCCTGTACTATTAGATAATTGCTCCAAACTTCTGTCCAATAAACCATTATTTGTAATCGCCAATGCTTACGCTGTTTCTTATTCGGCAATTATGCTTAAGAATTTGTCAGAAGATTATTTTCCTAAAGGAAACATAGAATATGGAGAACTGGCGCTTGAACAAAAAAACAGCAGACTTCTTTCAACAGGAGTTTTTTCAAGAGTTTCGTATATCTGACAAACAACTTCCCTTTGGTGTAAAATATCCATTACCTCATGAAAAAAATATTATTCTTGTTAATACTAATTTTCTTAACAATTGCTACTACTAATAAATCTTTTGCAATTTACGACCCGTTATCGGTTAAAAATAACAAATTTGGTATTCATATATTATTTCCGGAAGAATTGAGTGAGGCAGCTACTCTTGTTAATTCTTCAGGGGGTGATTGGGGTTATGTAACAATTCCAATTCAAGCGTCAGACAGGGACTTAGAAAAATGGCAGACTTTTATGAATAACTCCAAAAAGAACCATCTTATTCCAATAATAAGGATTGCAACAAACGGAGACTATTTTGAAAAAGCTTTCTGGTCCAAGCCTACGAATTATGATATTTTGGATTTTGCAAACTTTTTAAACTCACTTAATTGGCCAATTAGAAATAGGTATGTTATTGTTTATAACGAAGTCAATAGGGCTGATGAATGGGGCGGTACGCCAAGCGCTTCTGAATATGCTGAAATTTTAAATTACGCAGCTGATGTATTCAAGCAAAAAAACGAAGATTTTTTTATCATTTCCGCGGGATTTGATAACGCATCTATTAATATACCGGGGCAATCTGTTGAACAGTTTACATATATTCGGCAAATGGAAAATTCACTACCTGGAATTTTTTCAAAAATTGACGGTATTTCAGCGCATGCTTATCCTAACCCTGCTTTTTCCTCTCCCCCATCGAGTTCGCGAACCGGAATCTACAGTTTTTATTATCAAAAACAATTAATTGAAAGCTACGCAAATAAAAATATGCCTGTTTTTATAACGGAAACCGGATGGACATCCAGGCAAGTTTCGCAAGAGCAACAATCTATTTATTATAAAGAAGCGTTTGAAAACTTTTGGAATGACAAGACTGTTTTAGCTGTTACACCGTTTATTTTCACTGCCAACCAGGGTTCATTTATGCAGTTCTCATTTATAAAAAACGGTGAAAAAACCAAAATTTATAATACTTACAAAAGTATCTTAAAGGTAAGAGGACAGCCTGTACTTTCAAAAGATATTTTAAATATTTCCGATTTACAATTTATATATAAAACAAAAGAATTTAATAACAAAAATGACTTTAATTCAGTATTTAATAACGTAAGCAAATCTTCAAAAACATTTTTTAAATGGCTTCTTAAAGTTTGAGAGTATATGGTATAATTTACTTCTGCATTCAAAGGTTAAATTATGAACGAAGATTTAAGCGATGAGATATTTCAAAGTCATACGCATGGCGTTTTAAATATCGAAGGAATAATAACTAAAATAAAAGAATTTTTAGAAGAAGATCCAACTTCCGAATACAGCCTTGTTATCGGGTCGGATTCGCATGAGAAAATAGATTCCGATTCCAAAAACGGCGGCCGTGAAATTAATTTGGTAACTGCGATTTTGATTCACAGAAAGGGTTTTGGCGGAAAGTATTTTTGGAAAAAACAGCGTCAAAAAAATATTCATTCTTTAAGAGAAAAAATTTATGCAGAAACAATCACTTCGTTAACTTTTGCTTCCATATTTGTTCCCCTATTTAAAAAACATTTAAATGGCAGTTCGCCTAATTATAATTTGGAAATTCATGTTGACGTAGGAGAACACGGAGACACAAGGAATATGATAAAAGAGGTTGTAGGCATGGTGACGGGAAACGGTTTTGTCGCAAAAACAAAACCGGACGCTTATGCGGCTTCTTATGTTGCGGATAAACACACCTAAATGGCTGATAGCAGATAGCTTATGGCAAATGGTTAAAGAAAACTTAAAAACACATGAAAAGTCAAAAACTTGAATGGCAAAAAGCTCCTGATATAAAAAAAGAAATAAGTAAAATACTTAAAGTTCTTGATTTGCCCCATCTGCAGGCAAAAAGAATTTTTTGTTATAGAACGCAAGGTTCAAAATCAAGAGCATACGCAAGAATATGGTCAATGCCTAAAATCTTCCAGGACGCGTTGGATTTAGAACCCGCGTACGTTATAGAGGTTTTGGCAAAATATTACGATAAATTAAGTGCGGATGAAAAATCCAAAGTATTAATTCATGAACTTTTGCATATTCCCAAAAATTTTTCCGGCGCGCTTGTTCCTCATCTTACAAAAAACAGACACTTGGGTAAAACGGCAAATGCGCTATTTACAGAATATAAAAGATTAAATAAATTAAACATTTAAGAAAGTACAGCGCTACATAGCAGTATACTTTTAAAATGGACTTAGGATAAGTTTATTATGATAATAATAGTACATGGAAACGATATAGAAAAATCAAGAAATTATTTTTTTGAGGAAAAAAATAAGCTAAAAAATGTCGTTTTAATAAATCCGGAATCCGTAACCGTTGACTTACTCTTTCAAACATCCGAAAACACACATTTTTTCGAAAAAGAAACTACGATTATTATCGAAAATTTCTTTTCAAAAATAAAAACAAATTCCAATGAATTTAAAGATATTACCTCATATGTTAATAAAAATAAAACAATAAACATTATCTTTTGGGAAAACACGGAAATATCAAAGATAGCATTATCTGCCTTTAGTAACGCTACGGTTAAAAATTTTTCTTTACCCAAAAAACTATTTTTGTTTTTAGATAACATCAAACCAAACAATTCAAAATACCTGATAAATCTTTTTCATGAACTTCTTAAGACAATGGAAGCAGAAATAATATTTTTTATGATTGTAAGACAATTAAGACTTTTAATAGCTCGAATTGAAAATAGTTCTAACTCAATAGATGAAGTAAAAAAAATGGCTCCGTGGCAGCTTTTCAAGTTTAAAAAACAGGCGGGTTATTTTTCAAGAGAAAAACTAATTAGTACACATAAGAGACTTTTTGAGATTGATTTAGATCAAAAAACAGGGAAAATTCCCTTTTCTACGGAGAAATCAATTGACTTTTTCCTTGCTGATTTATAATATAGATTAATGACAATTGATCCATCAATTTTTAAATCTTACGACATCCGCGCAATATATCCCGGTCAAATTGATGAAGAAAAAATTGTTCCAATCGTTAAGGCTATATACACTTTATTTCAAAAGCAACTTAACAATAATGGACAGCTTCAAATTCTTTTAACCCGTGACATGAGATTATCCTCTCCTTCTTTGTTAGAAGTTGCAAAAAAAACACTGATTGAAATGGGAGCACATGTTATAGATGCAGGGCTATTATCTACACCATCCTTTTATTTTGCTGTTTTTCATTACGGATACGACGGAGGTATTCAAGTAAGCGCATCTCACAATCCTAAAGAATGGAACGGCTTAAAAATTGTCAGAAAAGATAAAACAGGATTAATAAAAATAGGAAAATTAACAGGAATGGAAGAAGTAAAACAAATGGTAATTGATAATTTTCCATTTAAACTTGCCGATACCCCCGGATTTGTAACTCAAAAATCAGGAATATTGGAAGATGAAGTAAAAAATGCGTTGGAAATCGTAAATAATCCAAAAATTTCTGAATTTAAAATAGTTGCAGATCCGGCTAATGCTATGGGTGCTACTTATTTAGAAGCTTTATTTAACAAAGTAAAAGTAAATTTAATAAAAATGAATTTTAACTTAGACGGAACATTTCCTGCTCATCAACCTGATCCTTTACAGTTTGAGACATTAGTTGATCTTCAAAAAAAAGTTACTGAAGAACATGCAGATTTAGGACTTGCTCCTGATGGAGACGGAGACAGATTATTTTTTATTGATGAGAAAGGACAAATCGTTCCCCCGACTTCTATAACTTCTTTAGTTGCAAAAGAACTTCTAAAACAAAATAAAGGTGCCAAGATACTTTTTGATATCCGATACATATATACTCCGATGAAAATAATTGAAGAAAACGGCGGGAAATGGGATATCACAAAAGTCGGTCATGCGAACATCACGGAAAAAATGAGCCAAACGGGTGCAATTTTCGCCGGTGAATCTTCAGCTCACTTTTTCTTTAAAGCAACAGGAAACGGAGAAGGTCCCTTAGGAGTTCTTCTGATAATCCTAGATATAATGACAAGGGAAAACAAAACTCTTTCACAACTATCTAAAGAGGTTAGAAGAAGCTATGAATCAGGAGAAATTAATTTTAAAGTATCAAATGCACAGGAAATTATGGATACAATAAAGAAAGATTACAAAGACGGAGAGTTGTCGGAGCTAGACGGAGTGGCAATTTCATATCCGGCCTGGAGACTTAGTTTAAGAACTTCAAATACAGAGCCGCTATTAAGATTAAACGCTGAAGGTTATAATAAAAACGAGATGAAAAAAAATTACGATACTATCGTTGATAGAATTAAAGGATTAAGTAAATCATGAATAATTTAAACAGTTTAGATAAATCAAATTTCAGACAATTTATCCTAGATACACCTAATCAATTTAAAATTGGGATTACGCTCGCAAATGGGATAAAAGTTAATGGAGAATTCGATTCTGTTACAATTTCGGGAATGGGAGGGTCTGCGCTCCCTGCAAATTTACTAAGAACATATTGCAACAGTTTATTTAAGAATCATCCAGAATACAAACCGTTTGAAATTTATGTCAACAGATTTTATTCCCTGCCGCCAGAAGCTCATGGCAAAAACGCGCTTAATATTATCGCCTCATATTCCGGTAATACAGAAGAAAGCTTATCTTCACTTAATGAGGCAAAGGAAAAGAACTTGCCTTTTATCGGTATTTCAAGCGGAGGAGAAATTGAAAAACTTTGTAAAGAATACCAAGCTCCTCATATAAAACTGCCTATCCCCTATCCAAATTACCAGCCAAGAATGGGAACGGGATATTTTTTTGGCGCGCTATTGAAATTTTTAATAAATCAGGGCTTAGTTCCTGATTTAACCAATGATATTATCTCACTATCTGATAAATTTAATGAGAAAATGAGAGATTTAGAAGAAAATGGTAAAATTTTAGCTAAAAAACTTTATAATAAAACGCCTGTAATTTACTCCTCTCCAAAATACAAATCTATTGCTATGATTTGGAAAATTAAAATAAATGAAAATGCAAAGACCCCTGCTTTTTGGAATTTTTTTCCGGAATTAAATCATAACGAAATGGTAGGTTTCACTAATCCGCAGGGAAAATTTTTCATAATAATGTTAAGAGATGAGGATGATAATCCAAAAAACCTTAAGCGTTATCAAACAACAGCTGATTTATTTAAAGAAAAAGGGATTGATTCAAAAATTATCACAATGGACGGAAACGATGTTTTTTCAAAAATGTTTTTAAGCATAACTTATTCTGACTGGACATCATATTATCTGGCTTTGGAATACGGACAAGATCCAACTCCTGTTGATTTGGTTGAGAAACTTAAAAAAATTTTAGCCTCTTAAAACATTCTGCTTGAAAATTTTTAAAAATGCTATGATAATAATAACATGGCTTATTCTGCCCATCATATAGCTTGGTTTTCGGAAATCAGAAAAGAAGATGTCGCCCTAGTCGGCGGTAAAGGAGCTAATTTAGGCGAGATGACAAGCGCAGGATTCCCTGTTCCTCCTGGTTTTGTAATAACCTCAAGCGCGTACTATGATTTTATCAGGGAAAATAACTTAAACATAAAAATTAAACATCTTTTATCTACAGCGAATTTTGAAAATTCAAAATCTTTGGAACAAGTCTCCTTACATATTAAAAAACTCATCAAAAACGGCGTTTTGTCCAATCTGCTTATTAAAGAAATAGTTTCCGCGTATAATAAATTAAGCGGTCCATTAAGCTATACTCTGGTGGCTCTACGTTCCTCTGCAACCGCGGAAGATTTAGCCAACGCATCCTTTGCCGGACAGCAGGAAACTTTTTTAAATGTAAAAGGCGATGCGGTGCTTTTGGAAAAAATAAAAGAGGGCTTTGCTTCTTTGTACAACGGGCGGGCAATTTATTACAGACATCAGCAAAGATACGATGATGTAAAAATCGGAATTGCTTTGGTTGTGCAAAAAATGGTTGAATCAAATCAATCAGGGGTAATGTTTACCATTGATCCTGTAACAAATGATAAATCAAAAATTGTAATTGAAGCAATTTTGGGCTTAGGAGAATTAATTGTCCAAGGAGTTGTAACTCCGGACCATTATGAGGTCAGCAAAGATAATTTTTCAATCTTAAATAAGAAAATATCTTTACAAAAATATCTGCTTAAAAAACAAGGAGTAAGCGATAAAAATGTTAAATTGTCTAAAAAACAAGGCAAAAAACAAAAATTATCCGATAGTTTGATAAAATCACTCGCAGAAATCGGACAAAAAATAGAAAAACATTATTATTTTCCCCAGGACATTGAATGGGCTATTCAAAAAAACAAAATCTATATCGTACAAACGAGAGCAGTTACAACCACTAAAAGTGAAGTAAAAACGAACAATACAACCTTATCGGAATCAGATCTAATATTAAAAGGAGATCCTGCAAGCCCGGGGATTGCTAGTGGAGTTGTAAAAGTAATTTTATCAGCCAAAGAAATTAATAAAATAGCTCCAGGCGATGTTTTAGTCGCTCCTCAAACAACTCCGGATTTTGTACCCGCAATGAAAAAGGCAGTAGCCATAGTTACCGATAGCGGAGGCAGAACATCCCATGCCGCAATTGTTTCAAGAGAACTGGGAATCCCGGCAGTTGTAGGCACCGAAGTAGCAACTAAAAAATTAAAAACAGGAAATGTAATAACAGTAAACGGCACAAAAGGTGAAATTTATAAAGGAGGGTTTTCTATAACTAGAAGTGTTCGAACGGATATGATTTCAAATATTAAGACAGCGACTAAACTTTACGTAAATCTGGCAGAGCCGGATTTGGCTGAAAAAATTGCAGGAAAAAATCCCGACGGAATAGGTTTACTGCGGGCAGAATTTATTATGGCAGATATCGGCGTTCATCCAAAAAAAATGATTCACGACGGTAAAAAACATATATATATTGATAAATTAGCAAATGATATAGCTAAATTTTGCAAAGCTTTTTACGAAAAACCGGTAGTGTATCGAACCTCTGATTTTAAAACAAACGAGTATAGGAATTTAACTGGCGGAAAGGATTACGAACCGGAAGAATCAAATCCGATGCTAGGCTTTAGGGGTGCTTTTAGGTATATTCACGACCCGCAAGTTTTTAAGCTTGAACTTGAAGCAATTAAAAATGTCAGAAATAAAATGGGATATAAAAATCTATGGTTAATGATTCCGTTCGTAAGAACAGTCGAAGAACTTGTAAAAGTAAAAAAACTTATAAATGACGCAGGACTTTCCCGTTCATCTACATTCAAAGTTTGGATGATGGTAGAAATCCCTTCAAATGTAATACTTTTAGAAAAATTTATCGAAACAGGAATTGACGGTATTTCAATTGGCTCCAATGATTTAACTATGCTTATTATGGGAACCGACAGGGATAATTCCGAAGTTGCGAGTGAATTTAATGAAATGGATTCTTCAACTCTTTGGGCTTTTGAGCGTGTAATAAAAACAGCCCACAAATACGGTATTACGTCTTCGATGTGCGGACAGGCAGTTTCTACTTATCCTGAACTTGTCAGAAAACTTGTTGAATGGGGAGTAACAAGCGTATCGGTATCGCCTGACGCAATTGAAACAACAAGAAAACTTCTTTCACAAACCGAAAAAGAAATTTTAAATAAATAATGGCAAAAATTAAGCAAATATTTGCAAGAGAAATATTAAATTCGAAAGGTCACCCTACGATTGAAACAACTGTTGTCCTAACCGACGGAGCAGCAGGAACGGCATCTAGCCCATCCGGCACGTCCGCCGGAAAATACGAAGCGCTGGAAATAAAAGATAACGACGAAAAAAAATTTCAGGGTTTTGGCGTAAACAACGCAATTTTAAATATAGAAGAGATTATTAGTCCCGCACTTACCGGCATGGATGCGTCAAAACAGCAGGAAATTGATAAAAAAATGATTGATTTAGACGGCACGCATAATAAAGGCAGACTTGGCGCAAATGCAACACTTTCGGTTTCTATGGCTGTTGCTAAAGCTTCTGCCAGAAGCTCCGTGCTTCCTTTATTTCTATACTTAAGAGAATACATTAAAAAAGAAAATATTCCTTTAAAAATTCCAACCCCCGCATTTAACCTTATTAACGGCGGAAAACATGCTCAAGGAACTATTGATTTTCAGGAATTTCTGCTTATTCCAGCCACATCAAAATCATATGAAGAGTCATTAAATATCGGAACGTCTGTATATTTTAGCTTACAAAAACTCCTGCAAACAAATAACTTATCAACTTTAGTAGGTGACGAAGGCGGGTTTTCGCCGGCTGTTTCTGCAAATCTTGACGCACTGGCACTACTAAAACAGGCAATTGAATCAGTAAACTTAAGAGTTGGTTTTGATGTTTTTTTGGGGCTAGACGCGGCTGCGAACAGTTTTTTTTCTGACCAAAAATATCATATTAAAGATAAATCAACCGCGCTTGATGTAAACGACATTATATCGTTTTATGAGTTGATAAATAAAGATTTCCATCTTCTTTATTTGGAAGACGGTCTTTCCGAAGATGATTGGGACGGATGGACAAAGCTTTGTTCGAAACTATCCGGACAAATGCTTATTGCCGGAGATGATTTAACGGTTACAAATCCCTACAGACTCCAGACAGCACTAGATAAAAAAACTATCAGCGGAATAGTTATTAAACCAAACCAAATAGGCACGGTTATCGAAGCTTTGGCAGTTGTTGAAATGGCAAGACAGGCAGGCTTAAAGATAATTGTTTCCCACCGCTCCGGCGAAACAAATGATGATTTTATTGCGGATTTTGCCGTAGCAGCTTCGGCAGACTATGTAAAATTCGGCGCTCCGGTTAGAGGAGAAAGAGTAGCAAAATACAACAGGCTTTTGCAAATAGAAAAACAAATTAAATCACTTTAAATTGAAAAGCAGCACTATTTCTCCTTTTACGCTATTTTTGTAATTAATAATTTGATTACTAATTAAATCTTTCCTAACATCTTCGTAAACTTTTGTAAGCTCTCTTGCGACAACTACTTCTATATCGCCAAATACTTCTTTTATCTCTTCGAGTGTTTTCAAAAGCCTGTGGGGAGATTCAAAAATAATAACAGTAGAGCTAATTAATTCTAAAGATTTTTTTAAATTTTTAAGTAAAGTTTTTCTGTGTCCTTGTTTTTTAGGCAAGAATCCTATAAATAAAAACTTATCTGTAGGAAGCCCTGACGAAACGAGTGCCGAAATCAAAGAGGTTGGTCCCGGGATTGAAATTACTTTAATTCCCTCTTTTAAACATTCTCTGACAAGCTTAAACCCGGGATCTGAAATCGTTGGTGTTCCCGCATCTGAAACTAAAGCTACGTTTTTTCCATTTAAAAGCAGATTAATTATTTGAGGCACCCGTTTTGCCTCTGTTTGCTCATAATAAGAAAAAAGTTTTGCGAGCATTTCTATTTCTTTTCCCTTAAAATAATGTTTTATTAAAATCCCGGTTTTTCTGGTATCTTCAGATGCGATGTAATCTACCAGAGAAAGAATGTCTAAGGCTCTTGCTGTTATATCTTGTAAATTGCCGATGGGTGTTGCTACAATGTATAAATTACCCATAACTGTGATTGAACTTTTAACAAACTTTATTATACAACTTATTGAATCTACAGGCTATCTTGGGATTTTTGTGTTAATGACATTGGAGTCTGCTTTAATCCCAATTCCTTCAGAAGTAACTATGCCTTTTGCGGGGTTTTTAGTTTCGCAGGGAAAATTAAATTTTTGGTTAGTCGTAATTATGGGTGCGTTTGGTAATCTGGTTGGCTCTTTAATTGCGTACGGAATAGGATTTTACCTCGAAGAACATATAATTATTAAACTTATAAAAAAATACGGAAAATTCTTCTTGTTAACTGTTCATGAATATGAAAGATCTGTAAATTGGTTAAAAAAATATGGAGATTACGTTGCATTTTTCTCTAGACTTCTGCCTGCAGTACGTACGTTTATATCTCTTCCCGCGGGTCTATCTGAAATGAATATTTGGAAATTTTCATTTTATACGTTTTTAGGTTCATTTATATGGTCTGTGTTTTTAACCTATATTGGAGTTTATTTTGGCAAGGAGTGGCATGCGCTTGAACCTTATTATAGAAAAGTTGAGATATTTTTAGCCATTATTTTTATAATTGCTTTCTTTTGGTATATAAACCACAAATTAAAAATTATTAAATTAAAAAATAATATAAACTCTTAGCGCTTATATAAACTTTCTGACAATCCCGACAGCTTTCCCCTGGATTGTTAGACTAGTCGGGTAAATTGGAGACATTTCGGAATTTGCAGGCTTTAAAACAACTCTGCCGTCTTCCTTATAAAATTTTTTTAGAGTTGCTAAGTTATTATCAACAATTGCTACAACTATATCTCCGTTTGCCGCTTCTGACATTTTTTCTATAACAACAAAATCTCCGTCTAAAATTCCGTCTTCTATCATTGAATTTCCTTTGACCTGTAAAACATAAGCAGTATTTTTGCCTGATAAGAGTGAAGCGGATACAAAAAACGACGCGTTTGGGTCTGTGTGAGGTTCTAGGGGGCTTCCTGCCGCGATAAAACCAAGAAGCGGCAGTTCTATTGCGGGTTTACTGCCTGTTAAGGAAAGCGTGACCTTATCGTCAACGATTTTTAAAACTCTTGTATTGCCGTCAACCTTTTGAACATAGCCTTTTTCCACCAGCGATTTAATTAAGGAATGAACTGTAGAATTGCTTCTGTGCCCTGTACCTTGGGCAATTTCAGCTAATGTCGGCGAATAACCGTATTGTTTTTGGAACTGCGCCAAAAATTCAAGCGCTTCTCTTTCTTTTCTGTACAAAACTCCAGCCATATTAGTATTTTATACGAAAAATATACAAACTTTGTCAAGAAGTCAAAGTGTGTCAGATATAATCATTTTTATAAATTTATTTCTTATGTTAAAATTGTTTTCGCTATGAATTTCAAACTTGTATCAGATTTCAAACCAACCGGAGATCAACCGCAAGCTATAGAAAAGCTTTTTAATGGAATTAAAAATGATTATAAAAATCAGGTGTTATTGGGCGTAACAGGCAGCGGAAAGACATTTACTATGGCAAACATTATTCAGAAAATTCAAAAACCGACACTTGTAATTTCTCATAATAAAACACTTGCCGCCCAGCTTTATCAGGAATTCAGGGATTTTTTTCCAAACAATGCTGTTTGCTATTTTGTTTCTTATTACGATTATTACCAGCCCGAAGCCTACATTCCTCAAAGCGACACTTATATAGAAAAAGAGGTAGAAATAAATGAAGAAATAGATAAATTAAGACTTTCAGCTACCGCAAATCTATTAACCAGAAAAGATGTAATTGTTGTCGCTTCGGTTTCCTGCATATACAATTTAGGTTCTCCTTTGGAGTATGGAAAATTTGTTTTGGAACTAAAACCTGGAGTTAATCTAACCCAAAAAAATATTATTTTAAGACTGACAGATCTTCAATATGAAAGAAATGATTACGAATTCAAAAGAGGCACTTTTAGGATAAGGGGCGAAGATATAGACCTATTTCCGGCGTATTTAGACTTTGGCATAAAAATTACCATTACAAATGACAAAATAGAAAGTTTAATTGAGTTTGATCCCATAACGGGAGACACAATCAGGGTATTAGAAGGCTTGGTAATTTATCCTGCAAAACATTATATGACTAATCCTCTAACTTACAAAGATGTTTTTCCCAAAATTAAAAATGATCTTGCTATAAGAGTAAATGAATTAAAAAACCAAGGTAAAATACTTGAAGCGCATAGACTAACTCAAAAAACTAATTATGATTTGGAGATGATAGAAGAAATTGGCTTTGTAAACGGCATTGAAAACTATTCAAGATATTTTGACAAAAGATTGCCGGGAGAACCTCCATACACTCTTTTAAATTATTTTAAAGAGTGTAAGAATGATTTTCTAACAGTAATAGATGAATCACATATAACAGTTCCGCAAATACGGGGTATGTATAACGGCGATAAAGCCAGAAAGCAAACTCTAATAGATTATGGCTTTAGACTTCCTTCTGCCTTAGATAATAGGCCTCTAAGATTTGAAGAATTTATGACAAGAATAAATAATACAATTTATGTCAGCGCAACGCCGAATGAATACGAATTAAGTTTGAGCACAGAAAATAATGCAATTGCACAGCAGCTTATAAGGCCAACAGGACTAATTGATCCTAAGGTTGAAGTAAGGAAAACAAAAGGGCAGGTTGAAAATTTAATTTCTGAAATTCAAAAAAGGGCTGCTAAAAAACAAAGAGTTTTAGTTACAACTCTGACAAAAAGAATGGCAGAAGATTTATCTTCATATTTAGAAGAAAGAGACATTAAAGTATCATATCTTCATTCGGATATAGAAACTTTAAAACGGCAGGATGTTTTAGATAGCTTGCGGCAAGGCGAATATGACGTGCTGGTTGGAATAAATCTTTTAAGAGAGGGTTTAGATTTACCCGAAGTATCTTTAGTTGCAATTCTTGATGCTGATAAAGAAGGGTTTTTAAGAAGTAAAACATCACTTATTCAAACTATGGGAAGAGCTGCCAGAAATATCAACTCAAAAGTAATCATGTATGCAGATACAATTACGGGTTCTATGAAAGCAGCAATTGAAGAGGTAGAAAGACGTCGTAAAATTCAAGTTGCTTATAATAAAAAACATAACATAACTCCAAAAGGAATTAAAAAATCTATAAGAGCAAAACTGGTTGAACAAACAGAAAAAAACTCGGAGGAGATAAATTACTTGTTAACTTTAACAAAAAAAGAAGTATTGCTTCCGGATGAAAAAGAAAAACTAATTAAAAAACTTACAAAAGAAATGCGTCAGGCCGCAAAAGAGCTTGACTTTGAAACCGCAACAATCTTAAGAGACCAGATAAAACTTCTTAAAACCCGCTGATATTTTCAATATGCTTAAAATTTATTACTTCATTATTAGAGTTTAAATCTATTAAAATTGCATCTATCCTTAAAGCATCCGGTAATTTTGGATTAATCATTTTATAAAATTGTGCAGTTCTTACTAACTTTTTGATCTTTTGAGAAGAAATTGCCTCAATTGCGCCCCCATGTAAACTCGTAGTTCTGGTTTTAACTTCTGTAAAAACTAAAATGTTTTGATGTATCGATACAATATCAATTTCCCCGTAGCCTTTGCGGAAATTTCTTTCGATAATTTTATAGCCTTTTTTAATGAGGTATTGGCAAGCTTTTTCTTCTCCAAGTCTTGCAACCGGATTTGGAATAAACATTTAAATTAATTATTATGTTTTTCGCGAAGAAAATAAAGTTTTGCCCGTCTTACTTTATTTTTAGAATGAGCTTTTACAACTGCTTTCTCAATGTTGGGAGAATTAACCGGAAAAATCTTTTCAACAGCTACGTCCCCGACTAGTTTTCTGACGGTAAACATTTTATTTTCGCCCCTTCCGTTAATACCCAAAACCACACCTTCAAAAATCTGGGTTCTTATTTTATCTCCTTCTTTAATTTTTTGATAAACTTTTAAAACGTCTCCCGGAACAAAATCAATGCTTGCAATCATAGGAAAATATTATAACTTAAGTTTTAAAATTACTCAACATACAGCTTTCTATAAATTCCAAAAATATCGGATGAGGTAATAATGGTCTGCTTTTGTATTCAGGGTGCCCTTGAGTTCCCAAATAAAACGGGTGTACTGCTTTTGGAAGTTCCATAATTTCAACTAAATTTTCATTGACTGATCTTGCACTTATGATAAATCCGTTATTTTCGAAATCTTTAGCGAATTTATTATTAAACTCGTATCTGTGCCTGTGTCTTTCGCTGGTTAAATTTTTGGATTTATCTTTAAAACCATTGTATTTACTATAAATTTCATAAGCTCTTGTACCTTTTTTTACAAAAGCTTCCCATCCGCCAAGCCTCATTGTACCGCCATATGCTCTTTTTTTTAAAAGCTCTTTTTGTGATGGAATAAAATAAATTACAGGGTGTTTTGATTTTTTGTTATTTTCAACCGTATTTGCGTCTTTAAATCCTAAAATATCTCTGGCATAAGAAACAGCCGCAAGCTGCATACCATAACAAAGCCCTAAATAGGGAATTTTATTTTCTCTGGCATACGACGCCGCTTTAATCATTCCCTCCGCTCCCCTTTGTCCCCAGCCGATTGGAACGATTATTCCGTTTGGTTTTCCGATAATTTTTTCCGCTTCTTCTGCTTCTACTTTTTCAGCATCAACCCATCTTGTTTTAATAAGTACGCCTTTTTTCCATGAAGCATGATCAATCGCGTCAAAAAGTGCCGCGTATGAATCTTTTAGCTGATATTCTCCGGTACCAAAATATTTTCCGACAATTGCAATTTCAATAGTTTTTTTTGCATTTTTCGTACTATCTACGAATTTAATCCACTCATTAAGTTTTGGGGCTTTAACTTTAAGCCCTAATTTCCGCAAAATTTTTTTATCTAATTCCTGCTTGTGCAAAACCAACGGAATTTCATAAACAGAAGGAAGATCAGGGCTTGAGATAATATCGTCGTTGTGCATGTTGCAAAAAAGCGCTAATCTGTCTTTTCTTCTCTGGTCTAAATATTTTTCACCCCTTGTTATTATAAAATCAGGCTGGATTCCCATTGAGTTTAGTGTTCTTACAGAAAGTTGTGTCGGTTTTGTTTTTGGTTCGCCTAAATGACCGGGGGTTGGAACGTAGCTTACATGAATATGAATTACATCTTCCGGTTTTTTTAAAGTCATCATGCGGGAAGCTTCGTAATAGAATATGTTTTGGTATTCTCCGGCTGTTCCGCCTAATTCAATAATTACAATATCTGCCCCTTTTTTTTTGGCTAAACTTTCTATTCTTCTTATAATTTCATCTGTAATGTAAGGAATTGCTTCAACATCTTCGCCGTTATATTCAAATCTTCTTTCTTTATCTATTACGGTTTTATAAATTTTACCGATTGTGACGAAATTATCCTCACCCATGTCCTCGTTTAAAAACTTTTCGTATGTGCCGATGTCCATATCTGCTTCCGTACCGTCTTCGCATAAAAAAGGATCACCATGCTCTATAGGATTAATTGTTCCCGCATCAATGTTTAAATAGTTTTCAAATTTAATTGGAGCTATTTTATAACCTGCTGATTTTAAAAGTAACGCAATAGAGGCAGCGGTGGTTCCTTTTCCAATCCCGGAAATTACACCGCCTGAAACAAAGATATATTTTGTATGTTTTTTTCTAGTGGGCACGATTAACTATATCAAAATTAAAAACAAAGGTCAAGCATAAATTTTGTGGTATTTCTATATTCTTTTATATAAATCGTCATCTTGATAAAATAGGAGCTTGGATGTAGACCTAATATGCGGAAGGAGGCATATGACCCATACGCTTCGCGAATACTGGGTAAAAGCCCAGTATTTTTTATGAGCGGGATACGAGAATCGAACTCGCATCTCTACCTTGGGAAGGTAGCATACTGCCACTGTACTAATCCCGCAATGAATCCATTGCGTTAATTATACAGCATGAATTCAAAAACTACTTTATCTTGGGAGTTTGAGAACATTTCCTGAATGGATTAAATTAGGATTTACAAGTTTATTTGCTCTTGCAATTTCAACCCATTTATAACCGTCTCCATATGCTCTTACCGCAATATCCCAAAGATAATCTCCTTTTACAACTTTGTAAGATGTTTGGGTAATCGGATTTTTCTGTTCAGCGTTTTGTTTTACAAGAGTTTGTTCTTTCGCCTTAACATCCGGGACTGATAATTTTACTCCAACATATAAAACACCAGGATTTTCTAATTTATTCGTTTTTGCCAAATCAACCCAGTTGTAACCGGAACCGTATATCTTTTCTGCGATAGACCAAAGATTATCTCCCTTTTTAACAGTATAAGACTCGGGCAGTACTTCCTCGTTTGTTAAATTAGTGTCCGACGTAGAGTCTATTTGGGTGTTTCTTGATTTAAAAAATGAAAAAACAAGCACCAACGCCACCAAAACAACTACTGCTCCTAAAAATAAACTTGTGTATGATTCTCCCCATTTAATTTGAGATAAAAACCCTTCTTGCTTATTAGAAACTGGTTTTACGAATTTTATCGAAACTTTTTTTAATTTTGCTTTTTTAGCCATGATTTTCCTCCTTTCCGGACAGAAGATAAAATTTTAGGCAGAAGATAATAATTAGCTATTTGCGGGCTCGACCGGATTTGAACCGGCGATCTCCTCCGTGACAGGGAGGCGTGATAGGCCTCTTCACTACGAGC
>JBBUCX010000017.1:9365-15880 GCA_038057595.1 Patescibacteria group bacterium | reverse complement strand
AATTTTTTGGTAGAATCACTGTCGCGGCGACAACCGACCCCGCAAACGCTCCCCTTCCAACCTCATCGAGTCCGATAATTCTTCCAAAGCCTTTTTTCCAAAGAAGCTTTTCGTATTTAAATGAGGGATTCTTGTTCGTCCAATTCTTGATTTTTTTCATTCTTTTTAATTACTTTTTCAGTTTCCAATAAAGGAATATCCTGATTTTCTAATACTGGAAAACTACCCAATTCTGATTCACCTAGTTGTTTTCCCGTTAGAATTTCACCAATTGCTCCCCTAACTTTTTGTGTGTTCTGATGAATTGTGTAGTAAATTCCTAATCTTTCTTCCCAATCCTTTTTATGATTACCGATCTCTTTAATTAAAAGGTCATAGGCTTTTTTTGTTTGCTCTATATTCCCAACCATATATGCTTTGAAATCTCCAGCCTGCATATATCTTAAGACCTCTATCCCTTTTTGCTTTGCTTCTTCTTTAGTGAGTTTCATTTTGTTCATTTCAATCAAAGTGGTTCTCAGAAGATATGCTAAATCCAATAATCCGAGGGGGTCAATGATGATAACCTCGCCCTCTAGGAAAAATTTTGATTTATCCTTTTTCTGAGCATGAGTTACTATTACTGCGTAGTTGGCATGTGCTGACTCCTGATGTCTTATAATTTCGTTTATGAACTCGTTTTTATAAATATCAGTTTTTTTGCATTCATATAAAATTTTTCCAATCGTATCTTTTCCGCTCATAACATGTTGCAGTACGTCTCCCATTTTTCCAGTAGATTGTATATTGTCTTCCGGAAATGCTTCGCTAAGCATACGTTGAACCTCTTTTTCATAGTCAAATCCTGCTGATTGCGGAGTTACACCCTTTTTAAGCTGTTCTTGTAATTTTTTGATTGTTTCGTGACTTGCGGTAATATCTTTTGCTCGTTTTTCCAATAACGCGGTCATCTTAATTCTTTCGCTTTTTTCTTTTTGTATTCCTTTTAATACTCCTTTTGCTTCTCCTGCTTTTTCAGCTCTTCTTTTTTCCAACTCAAATCTTTTCTTATCTGCTTCGAACTGTTTTTTATCTTGAGTATATTTTTTCTGAAGTTCCTTACTTTCGTTAATTAATTTTTGTCTTTCATCCCATTGCCCAGTTATCATTATCCACTTTTCTCGAGTTACTATACTTTCACAAAGAGGACATTTGAAAGTTGGTGGATTATCATTCATAGTCACAATATAATACGACGAGCTAAGTCCCATTGCAACAATTAAATAAATGGAATAAAATTTTAATATGAAATCTTTTTTAAGAAATACATTGTTCAACGCTTTTTCTATATTTGCAATTTCACAAGTTTTGGCGGGGGTTAAAATAGCGGGAGGACTTCCAACCTATATCTTAGGCGGGTTTGCGCTTACCCTTCTTTTTATACTTTTAAGACCGGTTTTAAAGCTATTAACTCTTCCTCTTAATATTATTACGCTTGGTATGTTTTCGTTTTTAACAAATGTAATTATTTTTTATCTTTTAACCGTGTTGGTTGTAGGAATATCAATCACATCCTTTGTTTTTCCTGGTTACGAGTACGCCGGGTTTGTTATTCCTAAATTTTATTTTAATACTCTTTTTGCCTTTATTTTAGTATCCTTTTTACAATCTCTTATAGTTTCCTTTTTGTCTTGGCTCATGCAAAAGTAATTTTAACTGATATTAAAGAACTTGCAAAAACAGACACATAAAATATATAATCTATACTTAATGATTATTTTAAATATTATTGAAATTATTGTTTCAATTTTACTTATAGGACTAGTTCTATTACAAATGCAGGGAAGCGGCTTGTCATCTGCTTTTGGCGGAACAGGAGAGGTTTACAGAAGTAAAAGAAGTGTTGAAAAATTATTAATGTGGGCAACAGTTGTTGTTACAATAGCATTTGCAATAATTTCTCTGCTTCTTTTACTCCCCATAAAGTAAATATGATTTTTTTAAAGCGGAAAAGATTAATTATCTGGCTCTTTAAAGCGTATATTAAAAAATGGAGGAAAACAATTTTTTTGTCCTTCTTATTTGGTTTAATTGTTTTTTTTGTTTTAAAATACGGAGTAAATTATTTTATTCCGCTTATGCCTTTTACATACCGGGAATCAATAGGAATGGTTGGCGCATATACATCGGATAATCTTCCGCCGGAAATTTTATTTAAACTTTCAACAGGTCTAACGCGTGTAGATAAAGATAACAACGTTTTACCAAGCCTTGCTAATTCGTGGGAAATCAAAAACGACGGGAAAAAATACATATTTTATTTGAAAAAAAATTTGTATTTTAGCGACGGGAAAAAATTAACATCAAGTGAAATACAATATAACTTTCTTGACGTAAAGGTTGAAAGACCAAATGAGTACACCATAGTTTTTAATTTAAAAAATAAATATTCCCCATTTTTAGTAACCGTATCAAAACCTGTTTTTAAAAAAAATTTTGTAGGTGTTGGAAACTTTAGAGTTGTTTCGGTTAATTTAAATGGAAACTTTGTACAATCCATTAACCTTGTTTCGGCAAAAGCAGGTACTAAAGAATTGTCGTATCAATTTTACCCAACAGAAGAAGCTTTAAAAACAGCATTTGTTTTAGGCGAAGTGTCTAAAATAACCGGAGTTAAAAATATAAAATTCGCAAATACCAATTTATCTAAATTTCCTAATGCAAATGTTGTTAAAAAAATAGATTATGCTCAATTGGTTACACTTTTTTATAACACTAAGGATAAAAATTTATCAGATAAAAAATTAAGAGACGCGCTTTCGTATACAATTCCTAACACTTTTAGTCAGGGACAAAGAAATAACACCCCATTTAATCCGAATTCATGGGCTGGAAAAAACGGATTGGCTATTCGTCAACAAGATTTAGATCGTGCCAGACTTTTACTCAAAGATTCTGTAAGTTCAACTCAAAGCGCAAGTTTTGAAATTGAAATTAAAACTCTGCCGCAGTATAAGGATTTAGCAGAGGATGTTCAAGGATACTGGCAGGAAATAGGTGTAAAATCAAAAATTAAAACTGCTGATGCTCTTCCTGATACCTTTCAGGTTTTTTTAGGAGAGTTTAATGTGCCAAAAGACCCAGATCAGTATTCACTCTGGCATTCCTCCCATGAGAACAATATAACTAATTATAAAAATTTAAGAATAGATAAACTTCTGGAAGATGGCAGACAGACATTGGACATTTCTGAAAGAAAAAAAATTTACTCGGATTTTCAAAAGTATCTTTTGGATGATCCGCCTGCTATTTTTTTGTACTTTCCCTATGTCTACGAAATTACGAGAAAATAAGTTTTGATCTAAGTTTTTTGTGGTACGCAATCGCAAATCTATGCGCCTCATCTCTTATTCTCATAATTAAATGTAATGCTACCGAATTTTTAGATAGAACAATTTCGTTTAAATCACCTGTTATTATTGTTTCTTCTTTTTTTGCTAGTCCTATGAGGGGAATATTAATATTTAATTTTTCGAATACCAGTCTTACCGAAGAAACCTGTCCTTTGCCTCCGTCAATTATTACAAGAGATGGCATTTTCCAATCTTTTCTTTTAAATCTTCTTTCAAGTATTTCCTGCATCATAGCAAAATCGTTAGGTTTGTTATTATAAAGCCTTTTTATCTTAAACCTTTTGTAAGAAGACGTATCTTTTTCACCGTTTGTAAATACAACCATTGAACCTGTCGCGTAAAACCCGGAAATATTTGATATATCAAAGCATTCAATCCGATTAAGATTTTTAACTAAAACACTATTATTCAACAATATTTTTTTAAGAGTATCAAGTTGATTATTAATTACATCATATTTTAGATTAGGGTTCTCTTCGTATTCAAATGGCTTATGCCCGGCAGTAGTAACATTCTTAATTGAGTTAATTTTATTTTGTATAAGCTTTGCGTTTTCAAAATCTTCTTTTTTGCTATAATTATCCCGTTCTTTTTGTAATTTGTTAATTATCTCTTTCGTTTTTCCGTTTAGGAAACTAATTATATATTTAATTGTTTTTTTGTAACTTTTATCACTGGTGACTGAAGGACATGGACATAGGCCTAAGTGATTATAAAAGCAAAGCCTGTTTTGGTGATTGGAAACGGCTTGATAAGGAAAAATTTTTCTTATTATTTTAAGCACTGTTTTTAAAGAAGTTGAGTTTGTGTATGGCCCAAAATATAAAGAACCGTCTTTTTTTTGCTTTCTTACAATCAAAACCTTCGGATACTTATCTTTTATTGTAATTTTAATTCTTTGAAACGATTTATCGTCTTGGAGTTTAAGGTTATATTTTGGTTTGTATTTCTTAACTAAATTTTCTTCGAGTAAAAAAGCTTCAACTTCTGAATTTACCGCTATGAGTTTTATTTTATGAATTTGTGAAACAAGTTGCTTTGTTTTTTCGCCTAAGTTTTTAGCTTTAAAATACGAGGATACTCTATTTCTTAAATTGTTCGCTTTCCCCACGTAAATCACTTTCCCGTTTTTGTCGGAAAAAAGATATACGCCTGTATATGTAGGCAATAAGTAGTATGACGATAATGGTACTTGCAATCGTTAATCCTCCCAAAATAAATAATTTACTTTTGTAAAAGGGTAGTATTTTTACGTATTTTGAAATACTGCTTCTTCCAGCCGTAATTTTAACCGTATCGTTGGTATTTGTCAAAATGGGAGTTTTATCAAAATTTATTGAAATAATCTGGTACCCGTAAGGAGGAATGTCTTTGGAAATTACCAATTGTTCTTTTGGTGTTAAAAAATCTGTTGTGATTTTTATCTCCTGCATTTTAATTAAAGTATTACCTTGGTTTAAAGCTTTTATTGTTCCATTAACAGGAAATCCTGATAATACTAATTCAGGAAAAATCATTTCGGAAGAAAGATTTGCTTTCTTTTCCTCAAAAGAAGTATCTATTAAAACATCGACGTCTTTTTTATTTTTGTCTGATGAAAGCTTGTATCCGCCCGCAGGAACAGGATAATTACTGTTTAGCCCTTTGATAACAAACGCGATATGATCAAAGTCTAAAGTATTAAAATAATCAACTCCCCCGGTTGTATTTGCCCAGGTCGGGTCTATCATTACCCATGTTTTTTTATCGAAGTCATAATATTCGGGCCAGGCATGGAGAATGTCTTTTACAAAAGACAGCGGTCTTTGAAATCTGTTGCTTGTGTAAGCGTATCCATTTATCTCTCTTGCCGGAATCCCGGCTGCTCTTGCGATAGCAATAAAAAGGTCTGTAAATTCAAGACAGACTGCCGAATTTGGATTTTTTAAAGCATTTAATGCTCCAAGCCTTGGGCTATTCGATTCAACTCTTGAAAAATCATAAGCTAGTGTTTTAAAAACATACTGGTAGATTGCGTAGGGTGTTTTTAACTTGCTTGCCAATGATTTTATCTTAAGGTCATCAGAATCCCAATATTCATTTTGTTTTACGTATTCCTTAGCAAGTAAAGGGTCAAGATATTCTTCTTTTGGAGTTAAAAATACTTTTGCTTTTCCCAAAACATTTACATCTATAGATTTATTTGAGCTTAATATGTATTTCGCAAGCCAATTACCGTCTTTATCTATAGTTACGTTAACAGGACCAGGATTAATATTATCAATTAGGATTTTTTGATAATTTGTATCGGGCGGAAGAGCGATTTCCGTAGATATCGAAAAGAGATTTTTATTTTCCAAATGGTATATTAAACTAAATTTATATATCTGATAATTGCCAAACGCGATTGAAATCCCTGAATCGCCTAAATTCCCTTTGTTAAAAACTAGTTGGTTATTGGATGCTCCAACATTATTTCCTGCAGTTTTAGGCTTAATAAAAGTCGGCTTTCCTAAAGTTTCTGGATAATTAACTGTTACGTTAAACGACGAAAAATCGTTTTCACTTGCTATTCCCGGAATGTTTATGTCCCATGTATTAATGTTGTTTCTTGCAACTTCCGGTGTGTCAAAAGAAATTTTAAAGTTCAGTTTATTATTAAGGCCGACTACATTTCTATTAAATGTAAGCGTTATGGTACTGCCCTTTGAAGATTGAGTAATTTTGGGAATGATAGTTCCATCTGAATCAGAAGCAGATAAGTTTTTTATATCCTTAAAGCCAACTTGAATGCTGTAGGATGATGCGTAGTATTTGTCAGTAAGGTTTGTAAGGGTACCGTTAAGATTAACGTTGGTATTAGCTTTTTCGTTAACAGTATAGGTAACATTATAGTCTGTGGAAAAATTACTTTCTGCAAATGCAATTTTGAATGAAAATAAAAAGAATAATATTATTAAAAGCAGTCTGACTGCTAATTTCATGCTCCTTCGCTTCATTCGAGATTTATTATTTAATATGTTCACATTCTTTTATTTTGACACATTATAAATTTTCAAGCTTCGGAAGCATGACCCGTCCGAAATTTTAATGAAGGGGGTCATTAATTAATTATATATTATTTTGCTCTATTATTCTTTTCTT
>JBBUCX010000017.1:0-9265 GCA_038057595.1 Patescibacteria group bacterium | reverse complement strand
AATGAAGGGGGTCATTAATTAATTATATATTATTTTGCTCTATTATTCTTTTCTTGAGAAACATACCTGTGTATGATATTTTGTTTTCGCTAATTTCTTTTGGACTTCCAACAGCTACTAAGTTGCCGCCTTTTTCTCCCCCTTCCGGACCCAAGTCAATAATGTAATCCGCGTTTCTTATTACATCTAAGTTATGCTCTATCACAATAACCGTATTTCCTATATCAACTAATTTTCTTAAAACGTTTAAAAGTTTTTCCAAGTCCGCAAAATGAAGTCCCGTTGTCGGTTCGTCTAAAAGATAGAGGGCGTTGGTACCTTTTTTTGAAAGTTCTGCCGCGAGTTTTACCCGTTGAGCTTCTCCTCCGGAAAGTGTCGGAGCAGGCTGACCAAGTTTTATATAAGAAAGCCCGACATCGTTTAGAGTTTGCAGTTTATGGGAAAGTCCTTGAACATACTCAAAGAAATTTAATGCTTCTAATACACTCATAGCTAAAACATCGGCGATATTTTTTCCGTTGAATGCTACTTCTAACGCTTCTTTATTATATTGTAAGCCGCTGCAAACTTCACAGGTTACGTAAACATCAGGTAAGAATTGCATTTCAATTTTTATTTTTCCTTCACCCTCACAGGCATCACATCTTCCTCCCCTTACATTAAAAGAAAACCTTCCGGGTCCATATCCTTTAAGTTTTGCGTCTTTTGTTTTGGCAAATAAATCTCTTATGTAAGAAAAAGCGCCAATATATGTTGCAGGATTACTCCTTGGGGTTCTTCCTATAGGAGACTGATCAATCATATAAATATTTTTAATATTTTCAAAACCTGACATAGATGCATATTCGCCGGGTTTTTGTCTGTGATACGGATTATTTTTTTGCATTAAGCCGTGGTACAAAATATCATTTATAAGGGTAGATTTTCCGCTTCCTGAAACTCCTGTTATTACAATTAAATTATTAAGAGGGAAATCAACATTAATGTTTTTAAGATTATGCTCTCTTGCGCCTTCAATTCTTAAAATCTTGGAGTTTTTTACTTTTGCCGCCAAATCATCTTTATTATCGTTTACTACTTTTATTTTTCTTTTCAATGATAAATATTGCCCTGTAAGAGAACTTGGATTTTTTTTAATTTCCGTAATAGTTCCTTTTGAAACAATTTTTCCGCCTGCTTGTCCTGCTCCCGGCCCAAAATCAACAATGTAATCAGATTGTTTCATTGTTTCTTCATCGTGTTCTACAACTAATACGGTGTTTCCTAAATCGCGTAATTTTTTTAAAGTGTCAATAAGTTTTTGGTTATCTTTTTGATGTAATCCTATTGATGGTTCATCTAATACGTACAAAACCCCGGTAAGCCCTGAACCAATTTGAGAGGCGAGTCTTATTCTTTGCGCTTCTCCGCCTGCTAAGGTTTGGGCGCCTCTTGAAAGCGTTAAATAATCGAGTCCAACGTCTAATAAAAACGAAAGCCTTTGTTTTATTTCTTTTAAAATCAGCCTACTTATTTCTTTTTCTCTATCCGAAGTTTGATGCGCTGCATTTTGAAAAAAATCATATGCATTTTGAATTGACATGTCCGAAACTTCAACAATAGATTTACTATTAACAGTTACACTCAACGCTTCTTTTTTAAGTCTTGCGCCGTTGCAATCCGTGCAAATTTCATAGCGCATGTATTTTTCAATTTGGGCTCGCAAAAACATAGATTCGGTTGATTGATATTTTTGTTTTAAATCATATAAAACGCCTTTAAATGTTTCTCTAATTTCCGTTTCTCTTCCCCATCTATTTTCTCCTTCTACGTTATAGATTCTTTCTCCTGTGCCGTTTAGTAAAAGTTCTTTTTTTTCTTTTGATATTTCCAAAAGCCTTGTGTTTAATGGAATATTGTTTTCTTTACAAAATGTTTTAAAAGTTCTTGTAAACCAGGTGTCATGAGAAAGAGTAGTTGAAAACGGCATTATTCCGCCTTCACCAATCGTTAAGTTATCATTAAAGATTAAATCTTTATCTACGGTTAATATTGTTCCGAGTCCATTGCAAACAGCACATGCCCCATGAGGAGTGTTAAATGAAAAAATTCTTGGTTCAACTTCGGGTAAAAATATATTGTCGGTAGGACAGGCAAATTTTTCGGAAAAAAGTTCGTCTTCCATTTTTTTCGGTTTTTCGGGAATCTCAAACCCGGAATCCTTTATTTCGGAAACAATTAATTCTCCGTTCCCAAGCATTAATCCTTGTTCAATATCCGATGCTATCCTTCCCCTATCGGTTGTTTTCGATAAAGAAACACTATCTATTACCGCCTCTATTGTATGCTTGTTTGTTTTTATCAACACAAAATTGTCACCTATATTAAATATGTGTCCGTCAACTCTTATTTTTTTATATCCTCTTTTTTTAAGATCGTTAAATAATTCTAAGTATTCACCTTTCCTATCTTTGACAATTGGAGCAAGTATCATAATTCTTAAATTTTTAGAAACTTTTTTATTTAACAATTCAAATACAGAGTTAACTATTTGTTCTTTACTCATTTTTGTAATTTCCCTACCGCATTTAGGACAATGCGGATGACCAATTCTTGCAAACAAAAGTCTTAAATAATCGTATATTTCAGTGACCGTGCCAACAGTTGAACGCGGATTATGGGACGTGGATTTTTGGTCAATTGAAATTGCCGGAGATAATCCTTCGATTAAATCAACGTCGGGTTTTTTCATAATTCCCAAAAATTGTCTTGCGTAAGAAGACAAACTTTCTACATATCTTCTTTGACCTTCGGCATAAATTGTATCAAATGCTAAAGATGATTTACCGCTTCCGGAAAGTCCGGTAAAAACAACCAGCTTGTTTTTGGGAATTTCCAAATCAATATTTTTTAAGTTGTGTTCCCTGGCTCCTTTTATTATTATCTTATCCATATTTTTAAAATTATCGAATCTCTATTATAGTGAGTTTGGTAAATGATTACAATTGCGATAAACCACTATTGACAGTTATCAAAAACTTGTATATTATTTCTTTTGGTTTAATTTTATGTCCGTTCAAAATTATCCAAGTTTTCCTCTTGCTTTGACATTTGACGATGTCTTGCTTGTACCACAAAAATCAGAAATTTCATCAAGGTCTCAAATTGACTTATCTACCCAAATAGCTCCTAATTTAAAACTAAATATTCCTTTAATAAGTATAAGCGTAGATACGGTTACGGGGGTAGAGATGGCAGTTGCTATGTCAAGTCTTGGAGGAATAGGTTGCATGCCTAGATTTGACGTACCAAAAATACAAGCAGACAAAATTGCTAAAGTAAAAAAAGCGGGAGAGAGAGTAATAGGTGCTATTGGGCTTAGAGACAATTATTTGAAAAGAGCAGAGTTGCTTATTAAAGCTGGAGCATACGGAATTACTCTAGATATTGCACACGCACATACAACGAACGCATTGACGGCCATTTCAAATTTTAAAAACAAATTTAAGACAATACCCATGATTGCCGGAACTGTTGCTACCTACGAAGGCGCGTTTGATGTTTTTAAAGCCGGTGCTGATTCTGTGAGGGTAGGAATCGGAGCAGGAACAATATGCACAACAAGAATTGTTGCCGCAAGCGGAGTACCTCAAATAACGGCAATTATGGAAGCGGATAGGGCAAGAAAAAAATTCAAAAATAAATATGTTTTAGCGGACGGCGGAATGACTAAATCCGGAGATTTAATTAAGGCTTTAGCCAGTGGTGCGGATGCGTGCATGTGCGGATCTCTTTTTGCGGGAACCGATGAAGCCCCTGGAGAAATCATCGAAAAAAATGGGATAAAATATAAATTTTATGATGGGTCAACTTCAAGATTTCAAAAAAAGAAACAATTGAAAAAAAATAGCGAGGGAATAAAATCTAGCTTTAGATTTCATGTAGAAGGAGTAGAGGCTATGGTTAAATATAAAGGTCCCGTAAAAGATATTATACTTGATTTATGTGCTGGTCTAAGATCAGGATTTTCATATTCCGGAGCCTTCAATATTAAAGACCTTAAAAAAAATGCTCGGTTTATACAAATAACTTATGCAGGACTTAGAGAAAGTTATCCGCATGACGTGGAGCTTGTCTAAACCCTAACAGGCCAGTATTTCCTAGTTTTCAGCAATCAAATATTTACAACAAATACTTCTTCATTAATTTATAAAAATATAGTATAAGTTAGTTAATGATAGAAAAGACAAAAAAAATTTTCTTTCCCTTTCTTTTGTTAATAATTTTCTTGTATATTCTACCTTTTAATTTTGTTTTTGCTTCCGACAAGTTAAGTCTTCCCTCAATAACCGTAATTAATCTTGTCAGAGGAAACGAACTGGGACACGAGAAAGACGATTTATACCTAAGTCTTAAGGACCAGTTTGAAGTAACAAAAAAATTAGAAGTAAATGCTACCTGGCTTTTGCAATATTCGATTTTGGAAAATAAGGAAATCGTAAATTTTGCAAAAAATGGCATGCCTGGTCAGGAATTCGGGTTGCTTTTTGAGATTGATAGGAATTCTGCTCAAAAAGGACATGTTCAATATAGAGGACAGGGTCCCTGGTATTTTTCCGACGGATTATTCCTTGTCTCGTACGATAAAGATGAAAGAAAAAGGCTGATAGATACTTCATTTGCCAAGTTTAAAGAAATGTTTGGTTATTATCCTAAAACAGTCGGGGCATGGTGGATAGGCGGCGATTCGGTTTCCTATATGCAGGAAAAATATGGAATTACAGCTGTATTAAGGGCTTCTGATCAATTTGATCTTGATTTTTATTCCATTTGGGGTACGCCCTGGAGCATACCATACATTTCCTCCATAAAGCACCAAGGAATCCCAGCCAAATCATTTGATGAAAGTTCAAAAGTTGTTAACTTACAATGGGCAGCAAGAGATCCGGTAGGAGGGTATGAAGATCCCTTATTTAGTCTGCAAGATTATCAACAAAAAGGTTACGACTCTAAGTATGTTAACCACCTATTTTCTATTTATCTAAAACACCCAAACGACAATAGTGTTATCGGACTTGAAAATGGCGGAACGCTTGCTTTTTTTGAAAAATTTTATAAAACAATGCTTACTGAAGCTAAAAAACTCGAAACAGAAAAAAAGGTAAATATTGAATTAGCAAGAGATTTTTCTAAAGGTTTTCTAAGTCAAAAAAAGATATTTTCCAAAACACCATATTTTTTAGCAAATGATTTCGATTCCAATAATCAATCCTTTTGGTATAACTCGGAAAATTACAGGGCGGGAGTAAAAAAGGAAGGAAATAATATATACCTTATAGATTTACGCGACTACAGTAATAAAACCGAAGAAGATTTTACATTTCTCCCAAACTCCCAATCAAGGCTTAGAATAAACACCCCTTCTATTATAGATTCAATGCGTTTTCCCGAAGACAAAATGCTTATCCTAAAAGATGGTGAGCCTATGAAAATAAAGGAAGAAAACGGTAATGTTTATTTATTTAGCGGTAGTAGAAAAATAGCAAATTTTGAAAAGAAAAACTTAGAGATAATTTTTTCAGACGGGGTTAAGAGCTTCAATTTTAGTTCGGTTAAAGACAGCGTAAATCCGTCTTTTATTTTAATCTCTGTTTATCTTGTTTATTTATTAGTTCTTTATTTGAAAAAAATAAACTTTAAAGAATTGTCTTTTTCGCTTATAGCGCTTTTAATCCCGTTTTTACTTGCTATGGAGATATTAAAATCAGGTTCTGGATTTGCATTCGATAAAAAAGAACTTATGATCCTTCAGTTTTTTCCAATTGGATACATCCCCTCTGTAGAAAATTCTTTACTTTTAATGAAAATAGTATTTCTAGCCATTCTTTTAATATCCCATTACATTTTTTATATTTCTTCTAATACAAAACGAAAAAGAGTTGTTTATTTTCTAATACTTGGTTTTATTACACTTCTTTTTATAAATATACCTTACTTTCCTTTGGATGCCTCAACATATAAGATTGTTTTTTTAATAGTTGGGTTTATATGTATTTCTTTAATCGTATTATTATCGGTTTTATTTTTAAAAACCAAATCAAAGAAGTTTTTAAAAATGTCTGTTATATTTATTCCGTTTTTTTTATTATCACTTTTTCTCGTTTTGGTTTTATCAAGAAGCATTTATATATTATCTCCGTTTGAGATTGATGCTCTTGAATTTATTAAAATACAAAATAAAAATGTTTATTATATTTCCCAAGTTGATTATTCAATATACCCAATATATAAGAGGATAAGACCGCTTATTTATTATGAAATTAAGTTCGCGGAAAAACTTACAGGCAAATCATGGGTAAAAGTAGTAAGACCCGAAAATAATATAATAAAACTTACAAACTATGATGATAAGCTCATTGTCGTGCCCCGTTATTTAGGTGCTGATATTTCAAGCTACGAGATCGAAAGCTTAAAAATAAAGAGAATTTTTGATAACGTCCAAATTGCTATATATGAAAAAGAGTAATTTTTTTAAAATACTTAAAAATAAACATGTAATACTTTCTTTTTCTCTATTGTTCTTCTTAGGGTTAATCTACATAGTTTTATATAAAATTTATATACCAAGAGTTAATGCATTTGGTTGTTTTGATGATTGTTTTAATTTTATGGGAGGATATTTTTTGTTAAACGATAAAAAAATATATACTGATTTTTTCTATAATCACCAGCCAATGGCCGCCTATATTAGTTTACTTGTTCAATATTTTACAAACCCAGAGAGCATATATGAATTGGTACTAAGACACAGACAATTTATGCTTTTTTTTGCCTTCCTTTTTAATACGGTTCTTATTTTAAGATTCGGTGTAAAAGCTTTGATATTCGCTATTATATTTGAATTTAGCAAGTTTTACTTATTTGGTGACAGATTTTTAGCCGAGGGAATGATAGTTTATCCGATTATATATCTTGCTGGAATACTGTTTATTAAGTTAAATAACCAAAGAATATTTTTAGCAGATTATATTTTGGCTGCTGTATTTTCATGGTTTGTCATTTTTTCAAGAGAACCATACGGCCCTCTTGCATTATTTTTGTACGTTGCGATACTTGTTGGAAAAAACTTTAATAAATATGTAAAAAAGTCACTTCTTATTTTTGTCTTATTATCATTAATATCTGTTTTCTCATTTAATATAAGTGATTATTTTTTTAATGTAATAAATGTAAATATTAAAGTTGTCCTTCCCAATGAAATATCCGACCAGCTTTACGGAGGGCCTATTGAAGTATTCTTCTATCCCATTTTTATATTCCTATCTAATCCTCAAAATATTTATAAAAACCTTTTAATTGGGATAGATATTGTATTTATACTATTTTTTTTAAAACTCCTGATACAAAGAAAATATAAGATTATCTTTGCTATTTTTATAATACTTGGTTTAGCAAATTTAAAATCTTTAGAACCAGGAAAAGTATTTTATGAAGCGTTTCATATGATTGTATGGTATGCGCTTTTTGTATTTTTAACTTTGAGTTTGATTTTTCAGGAACATAAAAATAAAATTTTTTTTGTTTTTTCATTATTTCTAATCTTTGCTTTTTTTACTGTCTTTGTAACATCTTCTGAATATTTCGCAAAAGAAAAAATTAACCCGCATGAAGAATTTATTACTAATTATGGACAAACTCTGCAGGAAGGAGAAGTAATTAAGCTTTTATCCGAAAAGTCGGATACTTTGTTTATAGATGGCTCGGATGATTTAATTTATTGGCAATCCCAAAGACAGTCACCATACAAATATACTTGGTATACCTCTGTAATGCCTTATTTTGATAAATACAACAATGCACGGGTAGATATGTTTAAGAATAATCCTCCGGATTTTTATAGGAGTTTTGGTTCATGTCAGCAAAAAACAACTGCTAATGACTCTTATTTGCTAAGTGTAGTTGTAAATAACTATGTAAGACTTTTAACCGACGGAAAACCAAGCTGTATATATGTCAGCAAAACTAAATTAAAACAAATCCCCGAAAAGAAGTTGAATGAAATCAAAACCTGGCATTACTCGCTGTGAGCCGCTTAGTACCTTAAACAGACTACAGAGATTCTTTAATTTATTCCTGTCTGACGGTCTAAACTCTGAATTTGCTTATTTATTTGGCCTAAAAGATGCATAAGTATGCATATTAAGGACATCTAAGCTTACTTGCCGATTATTGAGAGTCCTAATGTAGCTATTCCTAAAATAAAGAATAGAAACATAAATGCTAGAATCAAATATGACGAGATTGGTGCTTTTTTAAATTCTTTCCATATAAAAATTCCCCAGATTGCTGCTACCATTGGCGCTCCATTTCCTAGTGCATATGTAATTGCAATACCAAATTGTGGTTGAGAAGCCACAATTAAATTGAGGGTAGTACCTATACTCCAAACCAGTCCTCCAACAATTCCCCAGAGATGCCAAGTAGGTTTCCCCCTACCATACTCCATGAATGTTATTGGTTTTTCATTTGGAACAATTGGCCGTTTCATTAGAAATGGTAGTAATATTAAAGTGGCCAAAAATCCACCAGTACTCATTAGTAGTGCACCAGTATAACCATTTAGTCCTCGTTCAAAGGCAAAGTTAAACGGGAAAGGGAAAAGTCCAATAAGTAAACCAGCGGTTAAGGCTACAAATATACCACGGAGAATAACATTCTTACTTGTTATCTTTCCGCGTTCTCTTATTCTATAAGCAAATGAGTTTAAAAGAATCGCCAAAGTAATAAAAGTAATTCCCAAAAATAGAAAATTTGGGTTCGCAGTAGCTGAAGGTTTTGTAAAGAAAGCCAGAAGTGTACCTAAAATCACGGCAAACCCTATGGCGATTGGGAAAGCAACAGCATAGCCAGCTAAAGCAATACTGCCTACGAGAAGAATGTTGCCAAATCCCCATACTCACCCGGAAAATATCGCTAGACCAGCTGCCGATAAACTAAGTGTGTTAAATACTGAAATACCGCCCAAGAGAATACTGAATATAAACGAGAAGAAAACTATACTCCATGCGTAATCCCAGTATAAAGCTTCAAAACGCCAATTACCTACCTTCTTCATTACATTGGCCCATGATCCCCAACAAACCATGCTAATAAGAGTCATAACAAGAGCTACTGTTGCGTTTGGAGGATAAAAATTCATATGTTATTCAATGTTAATTTCTTTCACTTATTGTTAACAACTGTTAATTTGTGATCCCGCTAGTACCTTAAACAGACTGCGGGAATT
>JBBUCX010000016.1:0-18908 GCA_038057595.1 Patescibacteria group bacterium | reverse complement strand
GGAGAACTTTTGAATAAAAAATCCAGAGTATATGAAAATTTGTCTCCGTGGACAAAAGTAGCTATTGAAAAAGGTTTATTATAGAGGATTATCTTCCAACCATTCTTACTTTTCGCCTTTTTAGTTTTATTCAAACACGGCTCAAAGAGCGAACCTAGTCGGACTAACGCTTTGGGGATTGTCGCTTTCGCCTTGCTTTTCCGCCCATTCCAACTTTTCTTCTTTCTCTAACCCTTGCGTCTCTTGTTAAAAAACCTTTTTTCTTTAAAATCTGTTTATTCTTTTCGTCGATGGTTGATAAAGCCCTTGAGGCTGCATGAATAAAGGCATCCATTTGTCCCATTTGTCCGCCCCCAATAACTTTAACTGTTATTGTATATTTTCCTAAAGTATTTGTTATTCTAAACGGCTCTTCATATGTTGCTTTTGCCGTATTCCCTTTAAAATAATCTTCTATTTTCTTACCATTAACAAATATATCTCCCTTCTTAACTGTTTGCTCATCAAACATAAGACTTTCTTTAAGATCTACATATAACCTCAATCTTGCGACTGCGCCTTTTCTTCTTCCGACTGCAAAACTATAATTTTTCTTATCTGTCATATTTATTTTTCAACTTCTTGAGCTTTGAATTTGTCTCCATAAGTATGGTCTTTATCGGCAGAAACGTAAAGTCTTTTTAACATTTTTGCCTTAAGCTTATTTTGCGGAAGCATTCCCGAAACCGCATGTATAATTATTTCTTCAGGTTTTCTTTCTCTTAAGTTGGAAAGCGTTTCTTTTTTAAACCCGCCGGGGTACCCGGAATGCCTGTAATAATTTTTTAAGCTTTCCTTATTACCCGTAACTCTTACGTCTTTTGCATTAATAACAACTACATAGTCTCCTAAATCAAGATTTCTGACAAAATCAGACTTTGCCTTACCCATTAAAAAAAGAGCTATTTCAGATGATACTCTTCCGAGTATTTTATCTTTTGCATCTATTAAGTGCCACTGCCTTTTTATATCTTTTAATTTTGTCGATTTAGTTTGTTTCATAATTACTTGCCCTTCGTAGCTTTACGCGAAGAAGGGTTTGCCTTTTTCGGTTGAGTTTTTTTCGCCGGCACTTTTTTAACTTCTTTATTTTTAACCTCTTTTGTTTTTGGAGCCATCACTGCAACGGCTTTCGCTTTTTCTGTCCACTCAATTACTGCCATTGGCGCATCGTCTCCAAATCTTTTTCCAAGCTTTATTAATCTTATATATCCACCTTGTCTATTAGAAAATCTAGGTGCTATATCTTTTAGTATTTTTTCAAAAGCGCTTCTTGAAAGATTTTTTTGCAAAACTGTTTTTGCCGACTCATTTCCCTGTTTTGCCTTTGTTACTAATTTTTCAATCTCCGGTTTTATTGCTTTAGCTTTTGCCTGCGTCGTCTTGATTGTTTCACTTAAAATAAGAGATGAAATCAGGCTTTTAAAAAGGGCCTTTCTTTCATTTTTATCCCTGCTTAGTTTTCTTCCAAAAACTTTTTTTTTCATAATAATAAAAAAATCTTAAATCCCAACGCTTTTATCCAATGCTCCGATTTGAGATCTAAGATTTTGAGATTTAACCAAAAATTAACTTTGCAGACTAATTCCTTTTTCTTTTAATTTTTCTTCTATTACTCCTATAGACTTGCTGCCCATGTTTCTCATGGATATTAATTCTTTTCTTGGAGCATCTAAAAGCTGACTTATTGTTTCTATTCCGCCATTTCTAAGACTGTTATAAATTCTTGTAGGTAAATCCAATTCATCTACCGTCATTCTAAGAGTTGCTTCTGAAACGCCGGGATGGCTTTGCGTGCTCTCGGAAACTACTGAAGTTTTTGGCTCGAAAATTTGGAAAAAATAAGAAGCGAGGATTTTGGCTGACTGATCCAATGCTTCCCTTGGTTTTACAACTCCATTTGTCCAAATTTGTAATGTAATTTTATCAAGATTTGTTTGTCTTCCAACCCTGGTTGCGGAAACTTCGTAGTTAACTCTTCTTATCGGAGTAAATACCGCGTCTGTTGCTATTATGCCTAATGTATCTATTTTTCTTTCATCTGCTAAAGAATAACCCATTCCTTTTTCAACTGTTAACTCCATATCAAGTTTTGCTTTCTTATCGCTTAAAAACCCGAGGTAATGATCTTTATTGACAACCTCTACATCTTCCGGGAGCTCTAAATCTTTTGCAGTTATTTCCTTAGGACCTTTAACAGAGAGGCTTACGCTGCTTTGGGCTTTTGAATCAAGAAGTCTTAAATTAAGTCCCTTAATATTTAAAAGAAAATCTACAAGATTTTCTTTAAGACCCGGGATTGTTGAAAACTTGTGTTTTGCGCCGCTTATCTTAACAGATGTTACAGCGGCTCCGGGAATTGAAATTAAAAGAACTCTTTTTAAAGCATTTCCAAGAGTATGTCCGTAACCTGGCTCTAACGGCTCAATTATAAACTCTCCGTAATCTTCTGTGCTCTTTTCTTCCTTAACCTTAAACATTGGTTCAGTCATAGCTAATTATTTTACCATTATCTGGAGTAATATTCAATAATCAATTGAAGGTCAAATGGCACTTGTAAATCTTCTTTTTTAGGCATTCTTTCAAGCTTTCCCAAAACCCCCTGTTTTTTTAGAAACGGCAAAACTTCCTGCTTTTCTTCCAGAATTTCTAATATCCTAGGGTTTTTTTGCATTTTTGGAGAAAGAGAAATTACATCGTCAACTTTTACCAGGTACGATGGTATTGTCAATTTCTTTCCGTTTACAAGTATATGACCATGAGAGACAAGTTGTCTTGACATATATCTACTTTTTGCAAATCCTAAGCGATAAGTAATATTATCTAAGCGTGTTTCAAGTAAAGATATAATCAATTCTTTTGTGTCGCCTTTTTTACCTCTTACTGTTTGAACCAATTTTTTGAATTGTTTTTCCAAAAGACCGTATGTTGTTTTTGCTTTTTGTTTTTCTCTTAGCTGAAGGCCATATTCTGAAAGCCTCTTTTTTCTTTTTTTACCATGAACCCCGGGCGGAACATTTAACCGCCTTATTAAACTCTGTGAAGACTTATCTAAAAGATTTACTCCTTCTTTTCTTGCAAGCTTATGTTTTGGTCCTGTATATCTAGCCATAGATTAACCTCCAATCTATGGAATTTCCAATTTCCAATTTCCAATTTCCAATTTCGATTCTTAAATCTTTAATCATAAATCTTAAATCCTTCGTTTCTTTGACGCTCTTGGACCGTTATGCGGAATCGGCGTTACATCTGCAATAAGCGATATTGAAAGTCCCGCAGATTTTATTGCCCTTAAAGCCGCATCTCTTCCTGCCCCCGGTCCTTTAACATAAACATCAACGCTTTTGACACCTTTTTCTAATACCTTTTTGGCAGCATTTTCAACCGCTGTTGTTGCCGCAAATGGCG
Organism: Patescibacteria group bacterium; assembly: GCA_038057595.1. Taxonomy (GTDB): domain Bacteria; phylum Patescibacteriota; class Microgenomatia; order Levybacterales; family UBA12049; genus JACRFQ01. Next base: position 15,461 of record JBBUCX010000016.1, on the reverse strand, counting down.
TTGATTTTCTTGCTCCTTTAAATCCGGCTGCCCCGGCGCTGCTCCATAAAACCGTATCACCTTTATCGTTAGTAAATGTAACCAGAGTATTATTAAAAGTTGCAGAAATGTAAACTCTTCCCCTTTCCGAAATTTTTAGGGATGTCTTTTTTACTTTTGCCTTTGCTGTAACTGTTTTTTTTGCCATATTATGCTGTTGTTAAACCCATTTTGACTGCGGCTTCTTTTTTGATAGCTCCAATTGTTACTCTTTTTCCTCTTTTTGTCCTGGCGTTTGATTTTGTCCTCTGTCCACGGGATGGAAGATTCTTGCTATGCCTTGTACCTCTGTATGCGCCAATTTCTTTTAATCTTTTAATATTCCCCTGAATTTCTACCCTTAAATCTCCTTCAAGCTTATAGCTTTCCAAAACTTTCTGGAGTCTTTTTTGCTCTTCTTCCGATAATGCCTTAATTCTTATCGCAGGATTAATTTCTGATTTTTTTAAAATATCTAAAGCATTTTTTCTTCCAACACCATAGAGATAGCTTAAGCCTATATCTACTCTTTTTTCGTCCGGTAAATTAACTCCTGAAATTCTCATAATATTAGTAATTAGTTACTAGTCTCTAATAACTAGCACTAGCCTTGTCTTTGCTTGTGTCTTGGGTTATCGCAAGTTACCCGCAAAACTCCTCTTCTTTTTATAATTTTGCATTTTACGCATCTTTTTCTTACACTTGCTTGAACTTTCATATTATTATTTTCCTCTGTAAACTATTCTTCCTTTTGTCTTATCGTAAGGCGTGACTTCAACTCTTACCTTGTCTCCCGGCAAAATTTTTATAAAATTCATTCTCATTTTGCCCGATAAATGACAAAGTATAAGATTACCGTTATCAAGCTCAACCCTAAATAAAGTATTAGGTAATGATTCCTTAACAACTCCGTCTAATTCTATACTTCCTTGATGAGCCATAAAAATAAAATTCCTAATTGACCTAATTAACCTAATTGACCTAATTTTATTTTTTGAATTTATTTAGGAATTAGGAATTAGAAATTTCTGAATATCAATTATATCAAAACAGCTTCCAAAGGGCAACTATCTCGTTAACACAACCGACCCATTTTTAGTAATGGCAACTGTTCTCTCAAAAAGCCCGGATAAGCTTTTGTCTTTTGTCTTTAATGTCCAGCCGTCATCTGCTAAAACCAGTTCAGGTTCTCCCATATTATAAATTACCTCTATTGCAATAACCATTCCTTCTATAAGTTTTGGCGTTTTTTCTATTTTCCCGCTTAAAAATCCCGGAACTTCAGGTTCTTCATGTAAACCTTTACCAACCCCGTGTCCAACCAAAGTTCTTACAACCGAATAACCGCTACCCTCAACAATATCCTGAATAGTTTTTGATATATCTCCGACACGGTTTCCTATTTTTGCCTGTTTTATGCCCTCATCTAAAGCTTTTTTTCCAATTTCTAAAAATTTATCTATTTCGTCCTCTTCTTTTTTATTTTTTATTTTTAATATTTGATTTGAAACCCTTCGGGTTTCCGACATATCCGTATGAAACCCGCCGTAAAATACCCCGCAATCAATTCCAACAACATCTCCCTTTTTTAATTTATACGCTGTCGGAATTCCGTGAACAACAACATTGTTTACGGAAATGCAAATTGTATGCTTATAGCCCTCTACTTTTTTAAATCCCGGTTCCCCTCCTTTTTCTTTTATTAATTTTCCAGCTATAGAATCAAGTTCTAATTCCGAAACTCCCGGCTTAATATTATCCAAAATTTCCCACATAACATCTGCAAGAATTTTTCCGCCCTTTCTCATTATTTCTATTTCCTTTTGCGTTTTAATATGTATCATAAAACTTTCACTATCCTTTCATAAACGTCTTCAATTGACCCTTCTCCGTTAATTTCTTTCAACAATCCCTTTGAATTAAAATAAGCAAGAACAGGAATTCTGTCTTTGTCCTGAATATGTCTTCTTTTTAACACAATATCAAATTTGTCATCTTTTCTTTGCCTATCAACTATTCTTTTTTTCATTTCGGATATCGAAATATTTATATAAAATACCTTATCTACTTGTAAAAAATGTTTGGATAAATAATTTAGAAACTCATCTAAATCCTCTTTGGTTGCAGGATAATTATCTAAAATAAAATTTCCTTTATTTTCATCAAGTTTCTTTTTTAATAAATGGGACTTAAGTTTATTTGGTAAATGCATGCCTTTCAACGCGTATTGCTTATATCCTTTTACAATTTTCGGATCCTTATTTTCATATGCCCTGCGAATAAGTAATCCCATAGAAAATACCGGAATTTTAAGTTGCTTTGATAATAACTCTGCCTGTATGCCTTTACCCGAATAGGGTGGACCTAAAAATACTAGTATCATTGGAGTTTTGACAGGATTTCTTTATTAATTTCTTCTATTGACTGTTCTCCGTCTATTTCTAGCAAAATTCCTTTATGGTTATAATACTCAAGAACAGGTTCTGTAAGTTGGTGAAAAAGATCTATTCTTTTTCTTATTGCTTTTAATGTGGTATCTAATCTTTCATCATCTCTTCCGGATAATCTCCATAAAGCTTCTTTATCCGAAACTTTAAGATAAAAAACATAATCAATATGTTCTTTAAAAACTTCTGCCTGAACCGTTGTTCTTGGAAAACCGTCGAGAATATACCCATTTTGATATTCGGTTCTTTGAAGATATTCACTTACGATTTTTAGAGTTTGGTCATCGGGAATAAGATTTCCTGAATTTAATGTTTCTTTTATGTGATTTCCCTCTGGGGTTTGTTCTTTAGCCATTTCTCTAAAAATGTGTCCTGTTGAAAGATAAGGAATTTTTAGCTTTTCACAAAGTAAATTTCCTTGTGTAGACTTTCCCGCACCCTGAATTCCTACTAAAATTATTTTCATAGTTTAGGTTTCCTCACCATAACCCCAAGTGATAATCGAATGGGTCATTTTTTATATCCCTCGTAACTTCTCATTACAAGCTGCGCTTCTATGGCTTTAATTGTTTCTAAAACTACCGAAACAACGATTAATATCCCTGTTCCTCCCAGGATTAAGTTCGGAACATTTGTAAAAAGCTTAGCAACACTTGGTAAAATTGCAACAAGACCTAAAAACAAAGCTCCTGCTAAGGTTATGCGGGTTAGAATATAGTTTAAATAACTTGCGGTGGGAGTTCCCGGCCGGATACCCGGAATAAATCCCCCGTATTTTTGTATTTCTTCGGAAATCTTTTTTGGATTAAATACTACTGCGGTATAAAAATAAGTAAACCCAACGACCAAGATAAAATATAGTGCGTTATATAAAAACCCGTCCGGATTAAGCCAAACCGTAATAGTAGCACCTACATTATGAAAAAATGCGTTTTTAGAAACCGTTAAGTAATTTGCAACAAGGGATGGGAGTAAAACTAAAGATACTGCAAAAATAATTGGGATTACTCCTGCCTGATTTAATCTTAATGGAAGGTGCGTTGACTGACCGCCATACATTTTATTTCCTCTTACCTGTTTTGCATAATAAACAGTAATTTGCCTTGTTGCTTCATTAATAACTATTATAGAGGCAACGACTAAAATACCCATTACCGCAAAAATTGCAATATTAAAAAAGTTTTGCGCATTTGCAGTTGTTGCGGTTTGTGTAAATAAAACCGGAATTCTTGAAACAATTCCTGCAAATATAAGAAGAGATATGCCATTTCCAATTCCTCTTTCTGTTATAAGCTCACCCATCCAAACTAAAAGCATTGTTCCTGCTGTCATGGTTAAAATTAAAGAAATTAAGCTTAAAGGATTTAAATTTGTAATTATTGCCTGATTCCTTAAAAGCGCATACATTCCAATTGCCTGAAGTATGGCTAAAGGGACTGTAAGCATTCTTGTATACTGGTTTATTTTTTGTCTGCCTTGCTCTCCTTCTTTTTGTAACTCTTCAAGTTTTGGAAAAACCATTGTTAAAAGCTGTAAAATAATAGATGCGTTAATGTATGGATTAAGACCTAAGGCCATTACGGAAAAATTGGCAAGTGTACCTCCTGAAAACACGTCGAGAAGCGCTAGGAATTGATTTTGGGAAAAAAGAGCCTGGAGTTGGGCTAAATTAACTCCGGGAACAGGAATGTGAGCAAACACCCTGGAGATTAAAAATATAAAACCTGTAAATAATATTTTTTTTCTGACATCAGGTGATTTGATGCTGTTTCTGAAAATGGCGAGAATTTTTTCCATTTATTTATTTTTTAACTTTGCTGGTATTTTCAGGTGTGTCGCGTTCGACCGCGTCAAACGCGGTTTTGCGCGACATTGAGCCACGTTCGACGTGGCCGCCTGCTTTTATAATTTTTGCAGCTGCTTTTTTCGAAATTGGCAATTTTATAATTAAGGCGTTTTTAATTTCTCCGTCTCCTAATATTTTAACGCCATATTCCCTTGCTTCCTCTTCTCTGACAAGATTATTACTTACCAAAGATTTTATATCAACTACTGCTCCTGCTTTTAATAAATTTAACGCTTTAAGATTAATAATAATTGGTTTTTTCTTGAAAACTTTATTTTTGCCTTTTCCTCTTCTAAACGGAAGCCTTTTAATAAGCGGCAATGCTCCTCCTTCAAAAGATAAGGATCTCTTACTTTTGGCATTTTGCCCCTTTGTCCCCCTGCCGGCAGTTTTTACGCGTCCCGAACCATGACCCTGTCCTAGTCTTCTCTTTTTTTTCTTACTTATTGTCTTTAAATTATTTAACTGCATTTCTTTATTTACCCTCCGTAATTTTTGATGAAGGATGGGCCTTTCTTTGTTTTTCTCTTTTATGTCTTACCGCAAGTCTTTTTAGAGCTTCTATTGTTGCGTAAACATTACTTGCTTTATTTCCTGTTCCTAAAACTTTAGATGAAATATTTTCAATCCCGGCCAAAGAAACAACGCTTCTTACAGCACCTCCTGCAATTACTCCGCTCCCAGGAGGTGCCGGTTTTAACAATACTTTTGCCGCGCCTAATTTTATGTAGAATTCAAATGGTATAGTGCCATTTACAATTGGTACTTCAATTGCGTGTTTTTTTGCCAAAGCAACACCTTTTTTAATAGATGCGGAAACATCTCCTGCTTTTCCAAGACCAACGCCTACTTTTCCTTTTTTATCTCCGACAACTATAAGAACAGAAAAGCCTATTTTGTTTCCGCCTTTTGTTTTTTTGGAAACTCTGCTTACTCTAACTATCTGTTCTTCAAATCCATCCTGGCTTTTTTGATATTCTAAATTTTTTAAATTTTTATCCATTAGAATTTAAGACCTCCTTCTCTTGCTCCCTCTGCGACAGCTTTTACTCTTCCGTGATATTTATATGAACCTCTGTCAAAAACTACCTCTTTAATTTTTTTAGCCAATGCTTTTTTAGCAATAAGAAGTCCAAGCTCTTTAGATTTATCCGCTTTTTTTGTCTTTTCTTTTAATGACAAGTTTTTTTCCGATACTCCAACTATTGTTTTTCTTTTATCATCATCAATAATTTGAGCATAGATAAATCTATTAGATCTATAAACAGAAAGCCTTGGTTTACTTAGCGTTCCTTTTGTTTTTGCTCTAACTCTTATTTTTCTTAAAATTTGGCCTTTCTTTTTCATAGTTCGATTTCCCTCACTATGACCCTGAGCAAAGTCGAATGGGTCATAATTATTTTGCTCCCCCTGCTACCCCAATTGCTTTTGCTGCTTTTCCCGCTTTTCTCCTTACTCTTTCACCAACATATTTTATTCCTTTTCCTTTGTATGGTTCGGGAGGCCTTATAGCTCTTACTTTGGCTGCGATATCTCCAACCCTTGTTTTATCAATTCCTGAAACTGTTATTACATTTTCTTCGACTGTAAAATTAATTCCGTCTTCTGCCTTAATTATAACAGGATGAGAATAGCCAACCGAAAGAGTAAGCGTATTGCCGGCTGCCTGCGCTCTATATCCTACTCCTGTTAATTCAAGTTTTTTATCAAACCCATCAGTTACCCCTTTTACTAAATTAGAAAGTATAGCTCTTGTCAAACCAAACAAAGCTCTTGTTTTTTCATCGTTTTTATTATTTTGACTAACAATAATTTGCCCTTTGCTACTTTCTGCTTTTATACCTTCGGGTAAATCAAAGAATAAATTACCTTTAGGACCTGAAATCAGAACCCTGCTTTTTTCTGTACTAAAATTTACGTTTTCTTTTAAAACAATTGGTTTAATAGCGATTTTTGACATATTTATTTATAGTGAGCTTTGTCGAACTACCAAATAGAAAAGAGAATTTCTCCTCCTAATCCTTTCTTTCTCGCATCAAATGCTGTCATTACTCCCTGGTTTGTTGAAACGACTACTTTTCTTTTTCCGCGTCTTTGGATATCCGAAATTTTTTTGGAAGATGAGTATACTCTTAAAGATGGTTTTGAAATGACAATAACATCTGTTAAAACCGGAATTCTATTTTCATATTTTATGATTGCTTTTAATTCTTTTTTTCCGTTTTTTTCAGATTCTTTAATGCCTTCCAAAAACCCTTCTTTTACCAAAACCTTGCCAATTTCTCTATTGATATTAGAAAAGGGAAGTATAACTTCTTTTCTTTTTGACAAAGCGCTGTTTTTTATTCTTATTACAAAATCAGAAACTAAATAATTCATATATTTTTACCAGGTTGATTTTACAACTCCCGGCAATTCTCCTTTTTGAGCTAATTCCCTAAAGCAAATTCTGCAAAGACCAAATCTTCTCATGTAGGAACGTGCCCTACCGCAGATATTACACCTGTTAACTTCTCTTACTTTAAATTTTTGTTTCTTCTTAAACTTTACTATGTCTGATGTTTTTGCCATATTTACTTTCTAAAAGGCATTCCAAGTGCCTTTAATAATTGATATCCTTCTTCATCATTCTTTGCCGAAGTAACAATTGATATTTCAAGCCCTTGTATTTTATCAATTTTACTTGCATCTATCTCGGGGAAAATTGTACTTTCGGAAAATCCCAAAGTATAGTTTCCTTTCCCATCAAAACTTTCTTTTTTAACACCATGAAAATCTCTAAGCCTAGGGAATATAATGGTTGTTAGTTTTTGATAAAAATCAAACATTCTTTTTCCTCTTAAAGTTACCATTAGAGCGATTTCTTCCCCTTCTCTTAATTTAAATGAAGAAATAGATTTTTTTGCTTTCATAACTTTTGGTTTTTGTCCTGTGATTTGAGAAAGAACTTCTGCGCCTTTTTCCATATTTTTTTTATCGGCTACCGCGTCTCTTACCCCCATATTTACTACAATTTTTGAAAGCATAGGAACCGCATGGACATTTTTAATTCTCAATTCTTCCTGTAATTTTTTGGCTGTTTCCTTTTTAAATTTTTCTTGTAATGAATTCATATTTAAATTTCAGATTCACATTTTTTGCAAATTCTTGTTTTTTTATCCTTTACCAATTTATATCCGACCCTGGTTTCCTTATGACATTTGGAACAAACTAAAACTACGCTTTCTTCGTTTAAAGGCTTATTCAAAGTAACTATCTCTGAAGGCTGGCCTTGAGATCTTGCTTTTAAGTGCCTTTTAAAAAGATTAACATTTGCTATTAAAACCTGACCTTTTTTTGGAAAAACCTTATCGATTTTCCCTGTTTTTCCCTTATCTTTTCCTCTGACTACTTTTATGTTATCGCCTTTTTTAAGTTTCATATATTTTCTTTACTTTACAAACTTTATAACTTTATGAACTTTAAACTACTTCAACTGCCATACTGGCTATTTTTGCAAACCCTTTATCTCTTATTTCTCTTGGAATAGGCCCAAAAATTCTTGTTCCCCTTGGGTTCTTATCTTTAATTGTATCTATAACAACGCCTGCGTTATCGGAAAATCTTACATAAGAACCATCACTTCTTCTATATTCTTTTCTGGTTCTGACTAAAACAACTTTTACTATTTCACTCTCTTTAACCTGACCTGTTGGAATTGCCTGTTTTACAACACAATTTAATATATCCCCGATATATCCAAATTTTCTTTTGCTTCCTCCGAAAACATGAATTACCTGCAAGACCTTTGCTCCTGAATTATCCGCAGATTTTAACATTGTTCTATGCTGAATCATATTATTTAATAACCTCTGTAACTATAAAAAACTTCTCTTTAGAAATTGGTTTTGTTTGGCTAATTTTAACTTTTTGTCCGAGAGCAAGTGTTAAATCACCCGTATCTGCCTTAAGCTTACTGCTTCTTCTTAATAATTTCTTATATAAAGGGTGTGGCTGTTTTCTCCTCACTTCAACAACAGCTGTTTTATTCATTTTTAAAGAAATAACTGTTCCTATAAATGTTTTTTTCATAAATTTTTTAAATATTATTTTTTTTGGCTAATAACTCTTTTTCTTTTAAGGCTGTTAAAATCCATGCAATTTCCTTTTTCTTCCAAAAAAGACTTTTAGTATTTTTAAGCTTATTTTGGCTTTTCTCAAGTTTTAAATTAAACAAAGCCTCTTTTGCCGCTTTTAAATCTTTTATTAACTCTTTTTCCGATTTTTCAAAAATTTGTTTTTTGTCTTTTAATTTCATATTAAGCTTGAAATATTAGTTTTCTTTTTCTATTATTCTTGTTTTTACGTTTAACTTATGCGCCGCAAGTCTTAGTGCCGCAAAAGCAGTATCTTTTGTAACCCCTCCCATTTCAAATAGAACTCTGCCCGGCGCAACCGGCGCTACGAATTCGAAAACGTCACCCTTTCCGGAACCCATTCTTGTTTCTGATGGTTTTTTTGTAATTGGCTTATCCGGAAAAATTCTTATCCAGACTCTTCCGCCTCTTTGCGTATAATGGGTTATTGCTCTTCTTGCCGCTTCTATCTGTCTGCTGGTTACCCAGGCTGTTCCTTCGGAAATAAGACCAAACTCCCCAAAAGCAATGGTTATACCCCTATAGGCATTTCCCTTCATTGTTCCTCGCATTTGTTTTCTATATTTTGCTCTTTTTGGTACTAACATATTATTTTTCCTCCGGTTGGTTTATCCAAACTTTTACTCCAATGTATCCCTTTTTTGTCAAAGCAGGATGACTTGCGTATGTAATATTTTCTCTGATAGTTGATAAGGGAACTGTTCCTTTTTGTAATTTTTCTCTTCTTCCTATTTCCGCTCCCCCAATTCTTCCGGATAAAACAATTCTTACTCCTTTAGCACCTGATCCTATAACTTTTTCAACGGTTGCCGTCATTATTCTTTTTGCAGGCAGTCTTCTAATTAACTGTTCTGAAATATTTTTGGCAACAAGGTATGCGTCTAAATTCGGATCTTTAATCGGTTCTACTTTTATATCGAGTTTATGCTGACTTTTACTGCCTGTTTTTCTAATAAAATTTTTCTGTAAATATACTTTTAATTCTTCGAGTCCTGTTCCGCCTCTTCCTATAACCATACCTGGCTTAGAGACATAAGCTGTAATTCTTAAGCTATTAATAGACCTTTCAATTTCAATTTCTGAAATTCCGGCGTTTTTAAGTTTTTCCATTAACGCCTTTCTTATTTTATAATCTTCCAAAAGTGTTTCTTTATAATTTTTGTCCTCAAACCAACGGCTACTCCAATTATTAACCGTAAGAAGTCTTATTACTTTTGGATTAACTTTTTGTCCCATTATTTTCCTCCTTTGCTTCTAAAACAATTTTTATATTACTTCCTCTTCTTTTATAAGGATGCACTCTTCCTCTTGTTGATGGATGAAATCTTTTATAGGAAGGCGATTCTGAAACATCTATTGATTTTATTTTTAATACTTCCTGTTTTAATTTATTATTGTTAACAGCATTTGCAATAGCGCTTTTTAATGTTTTTTCCAAAGAAACCGAGCCTCTGTTTTTTATAACAGTTAAACTTCTTAGAGCTTGCTCCAAAGAAAGTTTTCTAATAGCATCTGCTACCAGTCTGACTTTTCTTGGCGCCACTCTTACTGATGTTCTTGCAATAACTTCCATATTATGTTTTTGATATCTCTCTTGCTACAACTCTTCCGTGCGTTCTAAATGTTCTTGTCGGAGAAAATTCTCCAAGCCTGTGCCCAACCATTCCTTCCAAAACAAAAACATTAATAAAATTTCTTCCGTTATGCACTGCGAGCGTATGCCCGACAAACTCAGGCGGAATTTGACATGCTCTTGCCCATGTTTTAATCGCCGTTTTCTCTCCGGTTTGCTTTTGCATCATTACCTTTTTCATTAATTTTATGTCTATGTATGGACCTTTTTTAATACTTCTTCCCATATTATTTTTTCTTTCTGCTTTGCAATATGTATTTCTTAGAATATTTCTTAGGTCTTCTTGTATTTCCTACTGCCGGTCTTCCTGCATAAGTTTTAGGCGTACTCATTCCAATTCCGGATCTTCCTTCTCCTCCCCCGTGAGGGTGACTTCTCGGGTTCTGGGCAACTCCTCTAACAGTTGGCCTTATACCTGCATGTATTTTTGCCCCTGCGCTGCCATAAACTCTATTTTTCCAATCAATATTTCCCAAATTTCCAATAGTAGCATAACCTTTAGCTAAAATTTTTCTTATTTCTCCTGACGGAAGTTTTAAATGAACAAAGTTTCCTTCTTTTGCCGCAACCGTTGCGCCTGTGCCGGAACCTCTGGCGATTTGACCGCCTCGTCCAGGAGTAATCTCTACATTATGAACAACTGTTCCTATCGGCATTGATAAAAGAGGAAGAGCATTCCCTGCTTTTATTTCAACATCTTCGCCTGCTATTATAACATCATTCAGCTTCAAATCGTTAGGGGCTAATATATATCTTTTTTCACCGTCTACATACTGAATTAATGCAATATCACAACTTCTGTTTGGATCGTACTCTAAAGCTACAACTCTTCCTTCGATATTTCTTTTATCTCTTTTAAAATCAATTACTCTCATGTATCTTTTATGCTGCCCGCCCTGATGCCTGACGCTTACTTGTCCCGTTACGTCTCTTCCTGAATTTTTCTTTTTTATAAACTTTAATTTATTCATATTCTTTAATCCTTAATCATTTATCATTAATCATTATTTCTGTGAACCAGTATCAAAAAGGGCGATTTTTTGTCCTGCTTTTAATGTAACAATTGCTTTTTTAAAAGCTTGGTTTAAAACTTCAACTCTTCTTGTACCTCTTCTTGATCTCCTGCCTTTAACAAGAATCGTTGTTGTCTTTAAAACATTTACTTTAAATTTGTTCTCGACTGCTTTTTTAATATCGTTTTTATTTGCGCTGCTAAAAACCTTAAACGTATAGCGTCCTTTCGAAGCTTCATTCATTGATTTTTCCGTAATAATTGGTCTAAGTATTATTCTTAATGCGTCCATACGTATAGTACCTTTGGTATTATTTTTCCTTTAAAAATGTCTCCTTTACTCCTTCGATTGCGTTTTTCATAAATAAAATATTTCTATGTGCCAAAACATCATATGTGTTTAATAAATTAGAAGAAGTAATTTTTACGCCAGCTAAATTCCTTGCGCCTTTTATAATATTTTTGATATCTGAATTTGGCTTGCCCTCCGTAGTTTTAACGAAGGAGGGAGTTATTAAAAGAATTTGCGGTTTTTTCTCGTTTAAAGAAAGATTTTCTAACACTTTCGCAAAAAATTTTGTTTTTGGCTCTAATTTCTCAAGCCCTGTGACAATTTTTATTTCACTACTCTTTAGTTTTGCGGAAAGAGCGCTAAAAAGAGCAGCTTTTCTCATTTTTTGTGAAAGCTTAAGAGAATAATCCCTTTGTCTTGGACCAAATGCTAATCCTCCGCCGACAAAAATTGGTGCAGATGCCGCTCCGTGTCTTGCTCTTCCTGTTCCTTTTTGTCTCCAAATTTTTCTGGTTGAAATATTTACTTCTCCTCTGGATTTTGTTTTTACCGTTCCTCTTCTTTGATTTGCCAAATAAACTCTGACAGCCTGGGACATAAGATTGGTGTTTACTTTTACTCCAAATATTTCTTTTGGTAAGTTTAGGCTTTCCGCTACTTTTCCTTTTGTATCGTAAACACTCAATCTTAGACTTTGTGTTTCACTTCTTTTCCGTGATTCAGCGGTTGCAGGTTTTTTATTCAATGTTTTTTTCGCAACTACTTTTGACCCCGATTTAATCGGGGTTGACTTTTGCTTGTCCGCCTTAGCTTTAGCGGCGGCGGAAGTTTTGAGTTTTTTGACTGGCATTTTTATTTATCCTCCTCTTTCTTTTCTTCTTGTTTTTGATCGTTTTGATCGGCGATAGGAACTTGTCCATCCCCAGATGAATCGACAGACAAGTCAGTACTAATCTCTTGGTTCTGTGCTGATTCGCTCGATTGGCTGTCGCTTAGCGAGGCGGCGGGTTCATTTGCTTCTGGTTCTGAAGTTGGCCGAGCGTCATCTGGAATGGATGAGCGACTATCGCCTTCTACTTGCTGAACATCATCCGAAATCGGCTCATCAGCAACTTCTTTATACAAGGGGAGAAATTTTTTATTTTCGCCTATTTTTTTAACTACAACTATTGAATTTATACTTCCTGGGACTAAACCTTTTATAAGCAAAACTCCGTCAGCTGTAATTTCGATTATTTCTAAATTTTTAAGAGTTACGGTATCGCTTCCCATTCTTCCTGCCATTTTCTTGCCTCTATAAACTCTTCCCGGTGTTGTTCCTTGCCCAATAGATCCTGGTGCTCTATGTCTATCTGATTGTCCGTGAGTTTTTGGTCCTCCATGAAAACCCCATCTTTTTACTCCTCCTGCAAAGCCTTTTCCTTTAGAAGTTCCGGTAACATCAACCATATCTCCTGCTTTAAAAACTTCCGAAATATTAACTTCCGAACCTAAAACCGCACCTTCTGTGTCATCTACTTTTATTTCTTTAAAAAAGCGAAGTGTCTTTTCTAACCCCGCTTTTTTACTATGTCCTGTTTCTCTTTTGCCTGCCTTTGTCTTAATTCCAATGCCAAGCTGAAGCGCATTATAGCCTTCTTTATCTTGAGATTTTATTTGAACAACGAGGTTTCCCGAAACATTAACGCCAGTTAACGGAACCCTTCTTCCGTCTTGTAAAAATCCCTGCTTTTGATAAATTTTTTTGCCTACCAATGAATTAATTTGCATATACTTAGAATTACTAATATCTAATTTCTAATAACTAGGTATCGAAACACAAAAAAAAGTGACCACATAGAGTCACTTTACTTACAAAAAAGTAGTTTTAAGCGCGTCTTATGTAGTTATAATCACCCCCTGCGTTTTAACCATTTTGCTAGAAATAATTATATATAAAGCTGAACCTAAATGCAAGGGGATTTAGGAATGATTAATGATGAATGATTAAAGATTAAGGATATTTTTTAGTTCTGCAAGGCGTCGCCTTGGAGAGTTATTGAATCTAAAATTGCGAAGCCTTACATCCTAATCTCAATATTTACTCCGGCTGGTAATTCCAAATGAGTTAAAGAATCAATGGTTTTATCTGTTGGGGAAATAATATCAATTAATCTTTTATGAACTTTAATCTGGAAATGGTCTCTGGCGTTTTTATCTATAAATGGTGAGGTATTTACTGCATATACGCTCCTTTGACTTGGAAGCGGTATCGGACCAACGACTTTAGCGCCGGTTCTTATTGCCGTATCTAAAATTTGCTGGCAAGTAGAATCAATTACTCTTGCGTCGTAACTTTTAAGCCTGACCCTAATTCTTCCTTTTGGCATATGAAATAAATATTAAAGAGCCACACTTCGCTAAAGCTTCGAGTGGCAAGCCATCTCTAATACTTTAAACGAATTTTATCTTTTACCCTTCCGTAGCTTTATGCGAAGGAGGGTTAAAGAGCTATTGAGAAGTTATGCGATTATTTTTGTAATAACGCCTGCTCCAACTGTTTTTCCGCCTTCTCTGATTGCAAACCTTACTCCTTCTTCCATTGCAACCGGAGCAATAAGTTTTATTTTCATTTTTGTGTTATCTCCGGGCATGACCATTTCAACACCGCTTGGTAGTTCTGCTTCTCCTGTTACATCGGTAGTCCTTATAAAGAATTGCGGTCTGTATCCTGTAAAGAATGGTGTGTGTCTTCCGCCTTCTTCTTTAGTTAAAATGTATGCTTCTGCGTCAAACTCTTTATGCGGAGTGATACTCCCTGGCTTTGCAATAACTTGTCCTCTTTCTACATCTGCTTTTTCAATTCCTCTTAAAAGTATTCCGACATTATCTCCTGCTTGTCCGTCTTCAAGCTGTTTTTTAAACATTTCAACACCTGTTACAACAGATTGCTTTGTTGGTTTTATTCCAACTATTTCAACTGGTTCATTAATTTTAATCTTACCTCTTTCAATTCTTCCCGTAACAACTGTTCCTCTTCCTTTGATTGAGAAAACGTCTTCAACAGGCATTAAAAATGGTTTTTCCGTATCTCTAACCGGTGTTGGAATATAAGTATCAACCGCATCCATTAAGGCAAAAATTTGTTTTTCCGCTTCCGCATCGCCTTCCAATGCTTTAAGAGCGCTGCCTCTTATAATTGGCACATCTGCTCCCGGATATTGATATTTTGTCAATAATTCCCTTACTTCCATTTCAACCAAATCCAAAAGCTCTGCGTCAGAAACCATATCTGTTTTATTTAGAAAAACTACGATTGCCGGTACTCCGACTTGTCTTGCGAGGAGTATGTGTTCTCTTGTTTGTGGCATGGGGCCGTCGGGGGCTGAAACTACGAGGATTGCGCCGTCCATTTGAGCGGCTCCTGTAATCATATTCTTAATATAATCTGCGTGTCCCGGAGCGTCTATGTGTGCGTAGTGTCTTTTTTCTGTTTCGTATTCGATGTGGGAAATGTTGATGGTGACTCCTCTTGCTTTTTCTTCCGGGGCGTTATCGATATCCTCGTATTTCATTGCTTTTGACTTTCCACTTTTTGAAAGCACGGTAGCAATAGCCGCAGTAAGAGTTGTCTTACCGTGGTCTACGTGACCGATTGTTCCGATATTTACATGTGGTTTTGTTCTTTGAAATGCTTCTGCCATAGTTTTATAATTTATTGTCCCGATGGAATCAATCTTAAGGCGTGAACGAAAGTTTCGATAAAGCCTAAAAGCTTTGATTTCCTGTAGGAAGTCAAAAATAAAAACCCTTTTTAAAGAGGTTTGAACATAATATACAGTATTATTTAAAAACCGTCAAGAGGGAAAATGATAAATTTTAAGGTTTTATAAACAAAGACGCGCTTACGATTAGAAATACCGCTATAAAATCTAAGAAAAAAGCAGTAATTAAAAATTTATACGTACTTATCTTTGATATTCCCATAAGGCTTATGCCGATTTCGTCGGGAAAAGGAGATGCAATAATTATTGCCCCTATTACCGGGAGAGTCCAGCTGAAATATCTTGTGTGTAAAATCTTCGAAAGATGATTTCC
>JBBUCX010000015.1:1726-4135 GCA_038057595.1 Patescibacteria group bacterium | reverse complement strand
CGTTCGACTTGCATGCTTAAGGCACGCCGCCAGCGTTCATCCTGAACCAGGATCAAATTCTCAAAAAAATTTAACGGAGTTAAATTTTTGCAGTTAAGTATCGAAAGATACGCAATGCAAAAAAACTCCATCTATTCAGGTAATTTTTAAGGAATACCTGAAAAATTCCTACCACTTTCTGACCGAGGAACTATGTTCCGAGGGAAGTCCGCCAAAAGACTGCTCCGTGAGCCGCGCTACGAATAGTAGGTAAGGCGAACGGTAAAGTCAGGCGGGCTGATCGAATCATTGCTCCTTCACAAAAAGTATATCCTCACTTTAGAATGTGCTGTTTAGTTGTTAAAGAGCCTGCCCCGCATAGCTTTAGCGACGTGGGACGAGCATGTAATCCTCCTTCGCTAAAAGCTTCGGAAGGATAATGCGCTATTTATAATTTACCAAAGAGCATTAAAAATCCCGCCAAAGGCGGGTTTGCTTCCCAAAACTTTGGCAAAACATGTTTACATAACACTAACCATTATAGATTTTTTTAATGAATTGTCAACCCTGAATAAGAGAATAATTTACTTTAATAAATCTTGCATTCTTTTGGAAAGTTTTTGACGGAAACTTAACTTTGGTTTATCAAATCTTGATATGAGCCTTGCTCTTTTTTGTTCTTCAAGAACTCCTTCTGCTCTTTGCAAAAACTGACATACTTCTTCCATATCCGGTTTAAAATTTTTATGAAGTGAGGGTGTACTTGCCCTAGATTGTTCATCAAAATGGAAAGAAGTTGCTTGCTTAATATGAACAATTCCTGATTTCTTTGCCTTAATTAACATTATCTTTGCAGCTCTATCTGCTATCTGATAATAAAGCTCTATCGTATTAGAACCAACTCCATAATCTATTCCCGAAATAGAAAAAGGTAATTCAGAATCAGAAGAAGAAGGAACATTTACGCTTAATGTTTTCATATTCTGCTTAATTTTCTTAGACTCTTCAGACTCATCATTATGAATTTTTGGCGATCTACCAAAATATTCAGCAAGCCTGATAAAATTAAAATAAGCTAAATCTAATTGAAACTGCTCGCTTATTTCTGGTTTATGTTCTCTTTCGCTCATGAGGCAATAATATAGCATATCCAATCTCAAAATGCAAACTATGGGATTACTTACCTTGTCAGGAAATTTTCTCTAAAACTAACATTGTCCAGGGGAAAGGGTGTTTTCGCGATACTATTTTGATATTAACCCCTGCATCCTGCCTGCCGGCAGGCAGGTTTTCTTTCACAAACTTCTCAAACCCGAAAAAAGTCCAGTGATTAATGTGTTCTATATCGTTTCCAAACCTGGACCAGTTTTTTCCGCGCAAAAAATTTGAAGCTATAAAAATCGGCTCGTTCGGAACAGACAATAATACATATTTTTTGGAAACTCTAAAAATTTCTTTAAGAGCTTTTTGAGGCTCTTCCAAGTGCTCTAAAACCTCTGTTGATAAAACTAAATCAAAACTATTATCCTTATACGGCATTTCGTAAACGCTTTCTTTTCTTAAAGTTATATTGGGGTGAATTTTAGTGCCGATTTCCACGGCTTTTTGCAAAAAATCAACTCCTTCGTAGGTTTTTCCGATATTTCTAACTCGTAGATATTCCAATGTAAACCCCTCACCGCAGCCTGCGTCAAGGATTGAAGAAACGTCTAGCTTTTGAATCTGGTTTGCAATAGTTTTTTCAAAATTGCCTATTAAAAATTTCTGTACTGGATTTTTACTTGTATGTTTTCTAAAATTATCCGTTGTCTGCATATTTTTTAACTGCCTCAAATGCTACTATACCTAAAGATATAATTACATTCAAACTTTTATTAATCCCCCACATCGGAATTTCGGCGATTGAATCACAAAGCTTTAATACTTCTTTTGAACACCCCGTTGTTTCGTTTCCAACAACCAAAGCCAATGGCAATTTATAATCGATTTCCGTATAAAGAATGCTTTTTCCATCCTGCTCCACTGCAATAATTTGGATATTTGATATTTGAGATTTGATATTTAAGATTGCATGTTTCGCCGAAGGCGAATACTGCCATGCTACCCATTCCGTTGTATTAATCGAGGCTTTCTTGATGCGAGGATTAGGAGGAGTTTCTGTTTCGCCGCACAAAAATATTTTTTTTACTCCAATTGCGTCTGCCAAACGAAAAATCCCCCCTACATTATATGTATCTAAAACACTATCCAGAATAAAATAAATCTCGCGTCTTTTGATTTTTGCCAAATCTTTTTTTGTCGGTTTAGTATTGCGTAACTCCTTTGCCACAAGCTTAACTTGCACTGAGCTTGCCGAATGTGTCATAAATGCAATTATACTTTACCCAGTCAAATCCGCAAAGCCGCGTCTGACGCGGCAAAGCGGTGCAA
>JBBUCX010000015.1:0-1626 GCA_038057595.1 Patescibacteria group bacterium | reverse complement strand
AATTTGACAACAACAGGCAGCCTGATATAATGCCTCTTAGCTTATTATGGCTTCAAACTTATCAAATAGTCCTTTTTCTCTTTTGGCAAACGCCTTAATTAAAGCCTTTGAAGAAAAACAGGAAACAACAAGCGATAAAAAAATTTCGGTAAATATTTTAGTTACCAAAGTTGCTTCGTACTACGAAAAATTAAGGACTTCGATGGATTACGGCAACGAAGAAACTATTTTAAGAAGAGCAATTGAAAGAAATTTAAAACGAAGGCTTTTTTTGGATACCGATGCAAAATCATTAGCCCATGATCTTGTAAGAGAGATTATTTGGGCAGGTTATTTTAAAGATGACAGCGTTCCTGAATCTATCATAAAAAAAGTTTCCGATTCAATCAGGCTTCATTTAGAACTTAAAGAAAAAGTTACAAAGTTAAAACTAACCCAAGGCATTGATATAAACGAGTTTATTATTCAAATTTTATCCTGCGAAATCTACACAATTTTAGCGCCAAATAATCCCCGCGAAGCAATGGCAAATTTTATGTTTCAGGTTTTAAAAGATTCCGTTGAAATAACCGATGACTCAAAACAAACAAAAGACGTACAGGTTTTTATAGCTATCAGAAAAAATTTTGCAAGGGATGACATCGCATTTTTAAGATATAAATTATTCGTACAAATCTTTGGAAGATTAACCGATACAAACCTTAACCAAACTGTTTCCGGTTTTCCCGAAGGGCTAAATGAAATTATTTGCCAGCTTTCGTACCCAAGAAAAGATAGAATTTTTAATCATATCAAGAAAAAAACACCTCCTTTTTTAATCCTTTACGACTTACTAAGGCAGGAAAAGGATAATTTAGGAAAACTTATTAAAGACCAGGAAAGCTTTAAATCAATAATTTATGCAATTTGTAATACAAGATACAAAGGCATTAAAAATAAAGTAAAAACCGCAATTATCAGAAGTTTTATTTTTATACTTTTTACAAAAGCTTTTATAGCGCTTTCCATAGAAGGAACATTTGAAAGAATTTTCTACGGAAACGTACAGTGGGGGTCGATTGCTTTAAATACTATTGTTCCGCCTGTTCTTATGGTAATTGCCGGCATGAGAATAAAAACACCGGATAACAAAAATTCCCACGCAATTTATCTTGATATTTATAAATTACTGCTTGAAGAAAACCCCAACATTACAGAAAGTATTTCTTTAAAATTAAAATCAAATACTGCTACTATCAAGGACTATGTTTTTTCCCTGCTTTGGTTTTTGAGCATTATTTTAATTTTTGGAGCAATTAGCGCTATTTTAGGTAGGCTTCATTTTAATCCCTTAAGCCAGGCTATATTTTTATTTTTCATAGCTATAATTTCATTTTTAAGCTATAGAATTTATCAGACAGCAAGTGCATATACGGTAATTTTTAAGAAAGATCTCTTAACGCCAATTCTTGATTTCTTTTTTGTGCCTGTTATTAGAGTTGGGCGTAAGTTTACAGAAGGAATTGCGCAAGTAAATTTTATTTTAATAATTATAGATTACATAATTGAAACGCCGTTTAAGGGTTTGGTTGGATTTTTCGAGCAATGGTTTTCATATTTAGCCGCCAAAAGAGAAGAATTGGAATA
>JBBUCX010000014.1:0-15629 GCA_038057595.1 Patescibacteria group bacterium | reverse complement strand
TATCTTATCAATTGATAGCAATATTAAAGGCAGCCATAAAGCTGTGTGAAGAACCGTTCCCCATTCAAGCCAGGCAATGAAAAATCCGCTAAACGCAAAAGAAACACTCCCAAATAAACTTGCAAACTTATTAAGTTTTAAATTATTAAGATAAAGGTATAAAAATATTCCGGCAAGAAGAGGTTGTAAAAAAATAAGAATACTCCAGGAAATTGCAAAAGGTAATATAAAAAACAAAATGTTCAAAGGATAAAGAGGAGCTGATTGAAAATTAGCAAGAAGCGGTGTCCCTGCAAAATTGTACGGATTCCAAAGCGGCAAACTTCCTTCTTTTTGAGATTCAATAGACAAATTTCTCCATGGATATTGCTGTCTAACAGGATCTGTAATTAAAAAGTTTTTATACGGCAGGCCGTTTGGATTTGTCTTAAAATAAGCATCTCTAAACGGATAATAAAGACCAACAATTGTATCTAAAGGAATGGGCAATAATCCTTTTAGCAGAAATTGCCAAAAGAAAATTACGCTAATAATAAAAATTACAATTAAAGGCCAAAACTTTTTCATTGCAAAATTAAATTGTTTATTTCATTGGAAAATTTTTCTTTACTGAAATTTTTTGATACAGCCAAAGCTTCTTTTGAAAGCTTAGTTAAAAGTTTAGGACTATTTATCAATTCCAGGGTAATCTTTTCCAACTCTTCAATATTATTCCAAAGGAAACCGTTTTTTTCATCTTCTACTATTTCCTTTTGGCCTCCGGCATTTATTACAACAGGAACAGCACCCGCTCCCATTGCCTCTACGGTCGATATTCCAAAGTGTTCTGCATATTCCGGATTATTCTCCAAATCTTCCCCGGCGCCGGAAGCATGCCAATAAATTTTTGCTTTTGAATAAATTTCCCAAAGTTCATCGTTATTTTTATTCACCAAAAATTCTATCGGATAATTCTTTGCCGCCTTTCTAAAATCTTCAAAAATTTCCTTTTCATCTTCGTTTATACTCGTTGCAATTACAAGCTTCCAGTTTTTTAGCCCCTTATTAACCAAGTCTTGGAAAGCATTTACCATTACTCCCTGTTTTTTATAATCCCCTATTGCCGCTTCTCCTCCTTTTACCCTTGTCGTAACATCCTTAACCCTGAACCTTCCGACATTAAGAATAATATTTTCTTGTCTTTCATTTTTGCTTTTTATATTAACAGGAGGATATATAACTATACTTTTAATACCAAACTCTTTATCTACAAATGATTTTGTAAAATAAGAATTACAAAAAAAAGCATTAACCCTGATTTTCTTCAGACTATTTTTAAAAGATGGTTTAATTGCAGGAAAAGGCTGCTGAAAATGAATAAAAAGCTTTTTTGATAAGACAATAGGAATACTGCCGTCGCTTAGAGCGATAATTACATCATATTTTAATGTTTCCAAATATCTTTTGTACGAGGGATATTTTTCAGAAAATATATTTTCTTTAAGACTTATTTTTGAAATATCCAGAGAGAATCTTTCCGCTATTTTTTTTAAATCTTCTATGTTTTCCCAAAAAATATCTACGTTATGATGAAGGGATAGAATTTCCGCAATCGAAACCATGTATTTCTCTCCTCCTCCTAAATCATCAAGATATGGATCGAATATTCCTATTCTCATAAGCTTATTTTATCAATTATTGGGTCTTCTTGCATGACATAAATACTTGATATATAATTTACCTATGGATTTTAGTTCGCTTTCACAAATCCCAACCGCCTGGTTTTTTGTTTTGTACTTATGGTCAATTCTTTGGAAAGGACTTGCTTTATGGAGAGCAGCAGAGCTAAAGCAAAGAAACTGGTTTGTAGCTATACTTGTTCTTAATACAGTAGGCATTTTAGAAATTGCCTATCTTTTTTTCTTTGCAAAGAAAAAATTAGAACTTAAGGAACTTAAGTTTTGGGAAACTAAATAAATTTATTTTTTACTTGAAATCCCAGTATAAGAAAAAATCCTAAAAAAGCACCTAATAAACCAACCCTAAAACTTGTTGGTTCATATTTAAATACAACTTCATGTTTTCCTTTGGGAACGTAAACCGCCCTAAACGTATAATCAGCTCTATAAATTTTTGTTTTCTTTCCATCCAAATACGCATTCCAACCATTATAGAAAGTATCTGAAAGAAAAAGTAATGAATTACCTTTTGAATTTGTTTCAATCTTGATTTTGTTAGGAGTATAGCTTAAAATACGAGCTAAACCCAACGCTTCATCTAACTTAAGATTAGGATTTTCTTCTAAGATAACTTCTTCTCTTAAATTAATATTGCCAAACATTAATTTAAGAATCTTCTCGGAATCGTTTTCTACTTTATATTTATTAACTAAATATGCTCTTGGAAGCGCGTCTTTATTTTCAAAAATTTCATAATAGCCGTCATTGTAAATTCTTACAAAAATGCCATCTTTATATTCCCAGAATGGAAAAGCCCATGAGTAACGGCCGTCTGCTGCTTTATGCACTAAATATTTTAATCCTAAAAAATTAACAGCGTCTTTGGTGTATAAACCTCTTTTCGGAAACTGGACAACAGATCTAAAAGACTCTCCAAACTCACCTTTATCTAAGTATTTAATAAATTCTCCATACCTTTTTATATAAACCGCGTCGTATCCCTCAACAGATGGAAGTTTATAATACGTAGTCGCCTCTCCTCCTAGATTGCTTAAAACTCTATTGTATCCTGATATTTCGCTAAGCTTTTTTTCAACCGCAATCTTTGGATACATTTTGTCTCTTGGGTCAAAAGGCATCCATTTGCCTGCAAACCTTAACATATCAAAAGAAACTATTAGGATTAACAAAAAGGGGAGTAAGAAGATAAACTTTTTTATTGCTTTTATCTTAAAAGTAAAAAAAGATAAAAATATTATCATGGAGGAGAAAACAAACATGACTGTTGGAAGAATAAAATTTTGTTTTGAAATAACAATTTTATCAATTGGAATAAAAAGCTTTAATAAAATTAAAACCCAAATAAAAGTAAATACCAATAAAAATGAGAATAACCAATATAAAACCGGTTTTATTTTTTTTCCTTTTACATCATCCATTAGAGTCTCAAACCCAAAACCTGCCAAGACACTCATGCAAAAACTAAAAATTACAATAATTCTGCTTGCAGCACTTGTAGATAAAACCGGAATCTTAAGCGAAACTAAAATATCCAAAATTGGAGTTTGAAAAGAAAGAAATATTGTAATTAAGGAGACAAGGAAAAAATATAAAACAATTTTTGTTTTTTTTACAAAAATTGCGTAAAAAGAAAGCATTAACGGAAGAACTCCTATATATGCATTCCATTCAGCATAATGACCAAACCAGTCATTACGCGTTACAGGATTACCAAAAAAATCAGGAGCTAGAAATGTCGGAAGATACCCCCATGGGATTACTTCTATTTTTTGAAAAATACCACTCCTTAGGGTTTGCGTATATAGCTCTATTGATGGCAAAAGCTGGGGCAAAGATAAAAGAAGACCAAATATCGTATAGAGTATTAAGTAGCAAGTATTAAGTATATTTTTTGTTTGAAAAAATTTAAAGATTATGTAAGAAACAATAAAAATAAAAAAATAAATGCTTATTTGAAAATGTCCGCTGAAAAAAGACAAAGGAAAAGTTAATGAAAATAAAACTAAAAAACGGTTTTTACGAGTCCCGTAATATTTTTCAATAGCAAAAAGAGCAAGGGGCAAGAAAAGAATTGCATAAGCTAAAGTTGCATAAGCCATCCAGGTTGTAATAAAACCGCAGAACATAAAAGATATAGCACCAATAACAGAAGCTTCTTTTGATAGTTTCAAACTTTTTAAATATATATACATAAAAATACCGGCCAGAAAAGGCTGAAGAAGAATAAGAAGGCTCCAAGCATCTATAAACGGCAATATAAAAAATATGAGATTAAAAGGAGAAAGTACGCTAGACTGATAATTAGCAAGATGCGGTGTGCCTGAAAAACTGTATGGATTCCAAAGAGGAATTTGTAAATTTTTAAAAGTATCTATTGTAAAGACCTTCCATGGCACAATTTGAGATATTACATCCGGCATTGCATTATTTTTTACAGGGGAGGCAAACCCGGGATAAGCAGTCCACGGAGCAAAAAAATTAACAAGATAAGTAGAAGAAAAAGGAACTTTATTTCTTAAAAAATAAGGGCTTGCAAAAACAAACCAGACGGCAAAAATTAAAACAACCGGCCAAAACCGTTTTATTATTCTCATTTTTATTTTTTATATTTTATTTTTTATTTTTGATCTATTTTGAAGCTCCCAAAGTTTTGCGTAGGTAATAAAGGCGCTGAATGCCTGATATATACTTTCTATAATGCCTATTGTTCCAGCCTTATAACCTCTTTGTTTTACATATGAATTTAAAAAAGCAGAAATCATAACCCTTGGAAAACGCCACCAGGTCATTTGAGGATGATTGGTGTTATATCTTAATAAACTTTCCGTTGTTGACCATTTTATTGTTTTTTCAAGCATGCTTTCTAAATCCCTGTGGGTAAAATGAAAAATGTAACCATCTAATTCCCCTATTTTCCCATCAACAATTGGACTTTCATGCAGTTCTCCTTTCCATTTAGATAACTTGTCCTTTTTAAAAAGTCTTTCGAGTTTTTCTACATATGGCCATTCATTTTCCCCCAAATAATAATTTTTTCTTAAAAGTCTAAATGCCGAGTATTCCGAAGCTTCAGACAAAACTTTTCTGATATTTTTTTTTAGCTCCTCGCTTATTCTTTCGTCTGTATCTAAATATAAAACATAATCAAATTCTACCTTACTTAAGCCAAAATTCCTCAAATCTGCAAAGCTGCTTGATTTAAAATCATAAACTTTTGCGTATTTTTGTGCTATTTCTTTTGTTTTATCTACCGAACCATTATCTACAACAATGATTTCATCGCAAAATAAGACGCTCTCTATTGCGTCTTTTATCATGCTTTCTTCATTTTTTGCAATAATTATTGCTGAAATTTTTTTCATGAAAAATAACTTCCTTTGCCTAAATTTTTTGTGAAATAATCAAAAACTCCTTTTTTTTGCCACTTTCTTCCAAGAAACATTAAGCGTAAACCTTCTCTAAAAAGCGCAATTTTAATTCGCAAAGATGCGTACTTATATCCAAAAACCAATCTGTTTCTGGTTATGTAATAGTCTTGTAAGGGAGACCCTGATCCGCCTGCAGAAGCTGCGTTTTTATGCCATAACATTGCTTTTGGCTGATAAACAATTTTAAAACCATTTCTTTTTACTCTCAAGCTAAAATCCGCATCTTCGTAATATAAAAAATATTTATCATCCAAAAATCCTGTTTTTTCAAAAACCTCTTTTCTTACCATCATACAACACCCTGTTGCAGTATCGGGCTCATAAACTTCTTCAAATTGACCGAGATCCACCTCATCTACTCCCCTATGTTTACCTAACACATTTTTCCAGTCAATTACTCCTCCTGCGTACCAAATTACCCTTCCTTTTTCGTTGTCTTTATATCTGTCTTTATGGAATTCGTAACCCTTGGCAAAATAAATTTTCGGAGCGACAATCCCAACATCTTGTTTAAAAGCTGTTAAAAGCTGACCGATAAGACCTTCATCCACAATTACATCATTGTTTAATATGACTATGTAATCAGCGCCTTCTTTTAAGGCGTGCTTAATTCCTAAGTTCTGCCCACCCGTGAATCCTAAATTTTCTTCACTTCTTAAAATTTCTAAGTCAAAATTTTTATATTTTTTATTTGCTACGAACTTATCTACAGAAGCATTATCAACCACAACAACAATCATTTTAAAACCATCTTTTTTAATTTTCTCCAAACTATCCAAGCACTCAAAAGTTGCTTTATTATTGTTAAAGGAGATCATCGTGACAAAAACTTTTTTCATATTTATAAATTTGTTAGCTTACTGCGTATTTTAGTAAAACTTCTCTTTAAAGGATCCTTAATATTTTCCAGTTTTTCTTTTGTAAGCCAATATAATATTTCTTTACCTCCCTTTTTAAACTCTTTTTCAGATTGAGATAGAAAATCGTCTTTATCGTATTCTTTAAATCCTTTTTTCTCCCAAATAAATGCAAAAATTAAAAAATGATAAAAAGCCATAAGCATTGAAAGTATCAGACCGTGAAATCCGTCCTTATATCCTTTTCTGGCAAAAAATCTGCTTAAAAATTCGTTGAGCGGAAAACGTACTGCGTCAAAATAAGAAAATACATAGCCTTTATCTAAATAATCCTCTGCCTCATTTGGCGCATACAAAGCGATTGTTCTTTGTAAAAATTCAGAGATACTATTATAATGATGGTGAATTAAATGTGACGATAAATAAGCTGATTCTCCTTCAAGTTTAACCTGCTCATGAACGTGGGTACTAACAAACTTTGCCTTACCTTTTTTGAAAAGTCTAAGCTGGGGGTCAGGATACCAGCCTGAATGCTCAATAAACTTGCCGAATATTATATTTTTCCTTGGAATGTAGTAGCCATTGATTTTAGCTCGTGGCTCGTGGCTCGTGGATTGTGGCTTCAAAACCTTGAGGATTTCGTCCTTGAGTTCGGGTGAAACTTCTTCATCTGCATCAACACTTAAAATCCAATCGTTTTTAGCTTTTTCGAATCCGAAATTTTTTAAAAGATCAATTTCTCCGGGGTTATTTTTTTGGGTAAAAATATTTTTAGTGTATTTTTTAACCAAATCTATTGTTTTATCACTAGAACCATTATCAACAACCACTATTTCATCCGCAAATTTAAGTGATTTTAAACATCTTTCAATATTTTTTTCTTCATTAAAAACCATTACTACGGCTGTTAGCTTATTCATATTATTTTTTAAGATTAGTTTTTATTAAATTTATATCTGACAAGACTTCTTTTTTGGCAAGAGTAAAAATGCATAAAAAGTATACCATAGCGCCTAACAAAATCATAAAAATTAAAGAAAATATTCCTTTAATTAAAAATGGGCTCACCAAATACACAAATATACCCATAAATATCGTACTTATAAAAGGATACCCCGCTGCTTTTAAAAGGTTAAAGTTTATATATTTTCTTGTAACTGTAATAACTATAACTATAGAAAGCGAAATAATAGCAGAGGCAAAGGCAACTCCGTTAAACCCATAAAGAATAATAAAAATAGGCGTTAAAACCCAGGTTGAAACTGTCCAAAAAACCATTAAATAAAGCGTTGTCTTAATTTTTCCTATAGCATTTAAGGCGTTTACCAAAGGCGTTGAAACTGAAGACAAGGCCGCATTTATTGAGAAAAAGGCAAGAGACAGAAGTGCCGGTTCCCATTTAATATATTTTGGTATTAAATTAACAAAGAAAGGGGAAAGAAGAACCAGTCCCAAAAGAGATGGGAAAATTAGAAGAGTAGCTGCAAATATGGATTTTTCTATTGCTTTTGTTAAAATTTCTTTTTCGTCCTGAAGTCTTGAAAAGCTAGGGAATGTAATCCTAATCACATTATCCATAATAAGTCTTAAGGGGGTTAATGCCCATTTTTGCGCAAAACCTATGTAGCCAACTTGAGCAAGAGGCAAAACTTTACCTAAGTAAGCTATAAGCAAATCATCTTTTACAAGCGCTAGGAAACTATTTAATTGGAATGGTATTCCAAATGATAATAGTTTTTTTGCAGAATCTTTTGAAAATCCAAATCTTACTTTCCATGGACTAATTAAATACATTACTAAAAGGCCTGATAATCCCCTTGCTAAAACCGCGTAGGTAAAGCTTGTTATTCCAAATCCTTTTATAGCAAGAATTACTACCAAAATATTAAAAACGAGTGTTTCAGCAATTTGGGGAATTACCAATTTCTCAAAACGAAGATTTCTTTCCAAAATTATAGAAGGAATTGTTTTTAAAGAGGATAGAAAAAAGGCAACTGCAACTGCTTGAAATAATAAAACTCCGTCTTTTCCTAAATTATAAAATTCACCTACAAAGTTTGAAGCAAGTAATGCTAAGGTTACAAATGAAACCACTAAAATTTGCTGGATGGTAAAAGTCGTTTTTAAATCATCATTTGTAATCTCGCTTTTTTTTTGAATTAAAGCGGCCGCTAAACCTATGTCTGAAAAATAAGAAAGAAAGGCAATTGCGGCAGATACAACAAAAAATATTCCAAACGTTTCGGGAGTTAAATAAATTGTGAGGATAAAAGTTGCCAAGAAACCAACGACCTGAATTAAGAATGTTCTTGAAGTAAGAGCAAAAATACCGCGTATAGACCTTTTCTTTATTTGCGCTATGTCAATTTCTTCCATAGTTGAAATTAAGATTTTTCCATAAAATTAAACTTTCTCTAATGGCTCTTATTATTACTCTTAAATTTCCTCCGCTTTGATCACCGTAAATTCTTGGATAATGGTGGACTTCAACTTCTGATATTCTAAGGTGTTCGCGTTTTGCTTTTGCTAAAATTTCCGTTGTAATCATCGCGCCCTCCGATTTAAAAGGCATAATCTTATTAAGAGCGCTCTTTTTAAAAAGCTTGAATCCGCAGTCTATATCTTTAAATCTAAAACCAAAGAAGACAAAATCCCAAATTTTTAGAAGATTCATTAATATGTGTCTGAATGGATTGTCTAATCTTTTTTTTCTAAAACCGATTACGATATCTACTTTATCTATTTTTTCCAAAAATTTATCAATTTCGCTCAAATCAAATTGCCCGTCTCCGTCGTTAAAAACGACTAATTCATATTTTGCTTTTGAAAATCCTGTTTTTAAAGCTGCGCCATATCCCCTGTTACTATTATGAGCAACTGCAATTAGCCTTGCATCTTCTTTTGCTAATTTTTGAGCAATTTCTAAGGTTTTATCCGAAGAGCCGTCATCCACCATAATTATTTCCCAATTTTGAGCAAATTTTTCGGCAACGGGAATAGCTTTTTTTACTACTGATTCTAAATTTTGTTCTTCGTTCCAAAAAGGAAAAAAAAATGATAACTCGGAAACTTTTGTCATATTTTTAGCTTTAAACGAATTATACCAGCAAAAAGGAGCAATACGCCAGATAAAGAAAGAAGATTTGCCAGCTTCTCAATTGGGGTTTGGACAAAAGATAACTCAAAGATATGCTTTCCTTTTGAAAAATTAACCACACTTCCTTTTGAGCTCTGATTAATGCTAACTTCTTTTCCGTCTATTTTTGCTTTCCAAGCCGGAAAATAGGAAAGAGGTAAAACATAATTTCCGCTTTTAACTACATCTAAATCTAATTTTGTATATTGAGTTTTTCTTTCTAGAATTTTGATTGTAAGCTCCGGTGTTGTTAAATTAGATATATCGGGTATTTCATATTCGTTTTCAGGCACACGAAAGCCTTTTGGCAGATATTCATCCGATATTTTTGAAGCTTCCCAGCTCAATGCGTGTTTACTCGTATAATCTGACGAATTTTTACTTAAAATTTCTTGCGGAACAAAAAATTTAAGGCTTACAAAAATCATAAAAGCGCATGCAACAAAAACTAATAAATAATACGTATTTTTATCTTTTACAAACTTTTCTAAAAGAAAGAATAGACCACCTGCCATAAATGAGGAAAAAAACGAAACCATAATTAAAAATCTCCAGGGATACTGGAAAAATTCCATTGGCCTAAGTAATTCCCAAACCGGCCTTGAAACTTGAAGCATGAAAAATACTGAAAGCAAAAAGTTTAGGAAAAGAAAAATAATAAAATAAAGATTTTCTTTATCTTTGGGTTTTTTTGAATATTTGCCGGAAATTAGAAAAAAGATAGAAACTAAGAATAAGGAGGCGGAAAGGAAAATGTGATACTTTCCTATCATAAAAGAAAGCCCGTCTATACATCCTTTTACAGAGCCTCCATAGCCCCACTGACTTATCCAAAGCTGGCTAAGGCACGCGAAGTGATCTCTAAAGTTTGCTCCTCCGCCAATTTGAGATAAAACATCCGTATATTTCATTTCAAAAATAGCAGGAATGGAGTAAAACGCGGATAGTAAAACTCCGGTAAAAAGAGCAAAAAAAAGTCTTATCAAGTGATTTGTTCTATCTTTCCTTTCTCTAAAAACAAAATATAAAATAAAAATAAGCACAAACGGAAAAATCATCATTGCGGTTAGGTTATGAGAAAGTATTATCAAAGCATAAGAAACAGAAGTCATTACAACATACTTCCAGCTATAATTTTTATATATCTTAAAAAGACCGTAAAAAAGAAGAGGAATAAAAGCATATGCAAAGTTTTCTGCAAAATCTCCTCTTACATAAATTTCAACCGCATGAAATGGAGCAAAAACATAAAGTATTGAAGAAAAAAGCGCTCCGGTTTTTCCAAAAAACTCCTTGGCAAGAAAATACATTGAAAAACCCGAAAGTATAATTGCTAAAATTACCATTAATTTTGTGGCAAAAAGAGCATCAAATCCTAAAAGACTAATAACACCTTCAACATAGTAAGGGAAAGGATTATAAAAATTAAATATCGGATATCCGAATCCGTATCCTAAATCTTGCGACCATCTAACGGGAAACATCCCGTCTTTTAATGCTTTTGTCATTTCATAAACTCTTGCAACCTGCGTATCATCATGAATTGGGAAAAACCCGGGATTAAGCAAAGGCTTATAGGCAAAAAAAGAAAAAATTAAAATAACAATAAAGGGAAATAATTTTCTTAAGACATTCATGATTTTAGAGCTGCTTTTACCTTATGTTTATTCATCAAGTATATAACGAAGAGTCCTAAAAAGCTTATAAAAGAAAGCAAATCACTAAACATTCTTAAGGGTGTTTCTTGGAAGACTAATCTAACATTATTTTCTCCCTTATTTAAATTGAGCCTAATCACCCCTTGTGGATTATCATATTCAATAGACTGCTTGGTATCGTTAACGTATGCTGTCCAACCCGGAAAATAAATAATATTTACCTGAATTACCCTTTGCTCAGTAAGAAACGTTTGAAACAAAATTTTATTTGAGGAAATTTGTAATGTTTGTATGGCTTCTTGTCCGCTCAAATTCTCAACCTTTTTATCCGGTTGTTTTTCCGGTTGTTCTTTGACCCACAATGGCATTAATTCGTCAGAAGAAGTTGTGGTTGCTTGATTTGTCAGATAATAAGAGTCTCCCCTGTTAACAGTTGCTTGAGGCTTAGCATTAGGCATAATCATAACCATTGCCAAAATACCAAGAGCTAAACCTAAAGCTATAAAAAATCTTCCAAACTTTGCTAAATAGCCGCCCAAAAGACTAATTAAAAGCATAATAATCGCAAGAATCGTCCAGGGATAATTTATTTCAGAAAGTAAAGGCGCCAACGACCATATTATTGAAGTTTGGGGAAACATAAAGATGGAAAAAATAACCGTGGTAATTACTAAAAAGAAGGCGGTTTTTGCATCTTTGGTTTTCTTCTTAGCAATAAGTAATACCAACACCAAAATAAAAGAGAGTATCTGGGGAACACCTATTTGATAGGAAAATCCGTTAACATCGGTTGGAATGCCATATCCCCATTTTGGTATTAAAAGCTTAGAAAAGTCGGCAAAATAAAGACTCCTATTAGCAATCGGAATTTTTGATAAAAGGATTAAGTTTTTTTCAAAAAGAGCAGGAATCCAAAAAAATGCGGATAAGCATAAAGAGTATAAAATTGCCAAAAAAAGATAAATTAAGAAAATGATTTGTTTCCTAATCAAAGAGGCAACAACGATAGATAAGATAACAAGACCAAATAAAACTGCCATGATATTATGCATGGTAATAAGCATTCCATATAAAAACCCGACTACAATAACATTTAATATGGTTTTATTATCATAAAGTCTTTTAATTCCAAGTAAAATAAGAGGAAAAAGGACAAAAGATAAAGACTCCCCAAGCGAACCCCTAACGTATAAATCAACAATTCTATAGGGAACATATATATAAAAAATTGCGCTTATTAATCCCGCTAAGTTGCTTTTCCATACAGATTTGCTAAGAATAAACATTGAGAAAAATGACAAAATAACGCTTGATGCGAATAAAATCTTTATTGAGTTTACAAATCCAAATTTTAAAAAAACTAAGACTACACCTATGTAATAAGGCATGGGGTATTCAAAGTTAAAAAGCGGGTATCCAAATTGAAAATTTAAATAACCGCTAAATCTAGCCGGAATCTGAAGGTCTTTAATTTCTCTGTACATGTCCGTTAGCCTAATTACAGCCCACTCACCATCGTGTGTTGGGAAAAACCCATCTTTAAAATAAGGGAAAATAACAGGAAGGCTAAAAACTAAAGCCAATATAAATATCTTAAAATAATAGAAAATTGAGGTTTTCATGTGCCAACAACCCTAAAAGCAACGCTCCCGTCCAAAAAGTATATTGTTTTAATAAGTCCTTTTGCGTTTTCGGGAATTTCTTCAGGACTTCCTATTAAAAGAGCATTGTTTAATTTACTGTCCCTTTCCCAGTTTATATTTCTAAATTCATACTTGCCAATAATTCTTTTCATTCTTTCAACGTTACCTGTTTTTAGATAGTCCCAGTTTTTTTGATACCAGAAAGGGTCAATTTTATTATAAAACAGGTAATAAATATACGGCTGATCGTATTTATAAGTATAGATAATTTTACCGTACTTTCCTTCCAGAGATTTCGCTTCCGATAAGGCTTCTTTATTCCCGTACTGCCACCAATCGCTGTATTCTATAGGGGTATGGACATAATATTTATGAATATAGTAAAAAAAATTGAATATAAAAAATAAAAAACCCAATGAAAATATTAAATATTTTATACGTATCTTTAATATTTGATATTTGATATTTGATATTTTTTGCAAAGCATTAATAACGCCCAAAGCCGAAAACATGGAAAAGAAGGGTGCCATTACTATTGCCCTGACAGGGTGCGGAGTTCCGGTACTAAAAGCTGACGGTAAAGGTGCTATTAAAAATGCAATTACAATAAGAAGCGAGCTCTTTGTTCTTTTTTGTAAAAGGTGATAGACGCCTAAGAGGATAAAAGGCAGTTCCCATAAATAAAGCATCCCCATATTAACTGCGTGGTGCTGTTTCCCCCCGTCGCCATTAAAGAATAAAAAATCCGGATTCCAGTGGTCAAAATAATTTTTAGCAACTGTTAGAAAATAAACAACTCTTCTGTTATCAAATAAAGCTCCAAGAGTATCGCCTTGCAATCTGTCATATTCCAGTTGTTTTATCGAAGGAATAAGAATATCTGTTTCAAAAATAGAAACCATAGACAATCTGGAACCCGAACCGCCGGTTGATACAAAACTCGATACGACTGGAATTGCAAATAAAAGCCCTATAACTAATGCAAAAATATAATATTTTATATTTGTAAACACTTCTTTTCTAAAAAACAAAAGGCAAAATATTATAAAAAGAGGAACTACCAAAACAAAACTATGGTATGAATAGACGCTAAGAGAAAATGAAATAACCGCAAAAGCTATGATTTTCGGGTTTTTAAGTCCTTTTAGAAACAGTAAAAAACCCAGCATAAAGAAAAACAAACCTACATTGCCTTCAAAAGCAGTTCTTGAAAACTGTAAACTCCAAGGCGACACTCCCCAAAAAAGCGCAGTAAGTAATGCCAATTTTTCTTTTCTTTGTTTGTCCCAGTCCTTGAAGATTTCTTTAACGAGAAAATAAATAACTATTACACTTAAAAACCCAAAAACCGCAGAGGGGAACCTGACGCCGGTTTCATTAAACCCAAAGACTGATATGCTGGGAACAGCCAAATATGTGTATAGCGGCGGCTTATAATCACCAAAAGACCTTATGTTCAAAGGCAGCCTGTTTCCGTACTCGTCCGCTCCGGTTTTTAGAAGCGAGTACGCATTATACCCCATACTTACCTCGTCCCAATCCAAGCTTGGGGGATTGGAATTTATTTTATACAATCTAAGAAACAACGAGATAAAAATAATTACCAAAAGAATTATGTAATAGATGTTTTTCTTAATAAAACTATTCATAAACTATCCTGAAAGCTTTTGCTCCGTCCTTTCGGGTTACATACGTATGCTTTTGGTTAGAACTCGGGCAGGTACCGTTATCTATAAAAATAATTTTATTCACTTTCGGCACTTTAGGATCCCTGTCAATTGACGGACAAGCCGAAGAAGCAAAAAAGAATTTACCAAACCCGCTAGCGGGCTTGTCTTTTGGCGACCCTTCTTTTTGATATGTATCCGGATTATATTGCATATAAAAAAGCACCAAAGGATAAATGCCTCCGAAAGATTTACTAACTACTATTTTGTCAAAATTTGAATAGTCTTTTTTAACAATTGACATCATCTCGGAAAAACCTTCGTACCTATACCAATTTCGGTGTATTTGGGATTGAATAAAATATTGATGTAAAAAATATAAAAAATTAAATGCTATTAAAACTGCAAAAACTCCAATAACTATTTTATATTTATTATTGGAAAGATTATCTTTTAAACTAACAAATCCATACGCGGCAATAAGTTCTATCATCGGAAACATCACTATTGCCCGCTGTATGTTGGGTATGTCATCAACCGTAATCGAAGCTGTTATTGGAGAAAGAATAAGCCATATTAGGGGAAGTTTGTGATACTTATCCTTTGAGGATAAGAGGTAAAACACACCAAGCAAAATAAACGGCAATTCTACTAAATATATAAGCCCCATAGAAGGCACCTTGTACCATACGGGGAGTCCGCCTTGGATAAACAAAAAACTTCCGGAAAAGTATTCAAAATAATTTGAAATTAAACCCAGAGAATAATTGATAACTTTATTGTGAAAGAACCTGGTAGCAGATACTGATACTTTCATGGTTCCGTCTTCACGTATTTGTTCTTCCATCACAAGCTTTACATGAGGGTCTTTAAATATGTTTACCTGTGTAAACCTTCCTATTCCGCCTGTTATCAAAAATACCAAAGCAAAAGAAACAAGAGAAAGAAGAATAAATGACAATATAAGATAAGCTTTTTTATTAACTTTGAAACTTTTCCATACCGAATAAAGATAAAAAATAGAAGATATAAAAAGAAGCGGAACAAATACCCTGGGACTGTGGTAAAAGAAAAAACTTAGAGTAGCAATAATTGCCCCCGCAAAAAAATATACAACTTTTTTCTTTTTAAAACCAACAATAAAAAACGTGTAACCTGTTATTATAAAAAAAAGCGCAACAATGGTTTCCGCGCTCGCCCTTGATAAAACTACACTCCAGGGGGCAATCGAAATTAAAAAAGCGGAAATCAAGCTAATTAATCTTCGCTTAAATAAAACTTGCGCCAAAAAGAAAATAGACAATACGGAAAGAGACCCAAACAAAGCCCCGGGAAGTCTTGTTGCAAATTCATTCAGCCCTAAAAATTTTATCGGAAGAATTGTTAAATAGTGATATCCCGAAGGTCTTTGATCACCAAACATATCTATATATAAGGGGAGTTTATTGTTGTTTTCGTCTTTATAGGTTTCAAGAAGCGAATAGCCATTGTAGGAAAGAGAGGCTTCATCGATGTGAAACCCTAAAGGAATAGAGCTTAAATTATAAACTCTTAAAAAAAG
>JBBUCX010000013.1:4856-8460 GCA_038057595.1 Patescibacteria group bacterium | reverse complement strand
CCGAACTTTCAGGAGTTTTAGGCGGACTTTTTAGACTAAGGCAATTTTGTATCGACGACGCGCATCATTTTATAAGACCCGACCAAATTCAGGATGAAATAAAAACACTACTTTTATTTGTTGAGGATTTTTATAAATCTTTTGGTTTTAAATCGGAATTTCTCTTATCAACAAGACCGGATAAAGCAATGGGCGATGCCAAGCTTTGGCAGGAAGCGGAAAAAGATTTGGAAGAAGCTTTAAAAAGTACAAAAGTAAAATACGGCATAAAAGAAAAAGACGGCGCGTTTTATGGCCCTAAAATCGATATTCAAATAAAAGATTCCCAAGAAAGAGACTGGCAGCTTGCAACAATTCAGCTTGATTTCCAAATCCCTGAAAAAATGCAGCTTGAATATATAGATAGCAACGGCAAGGCTAAACGTCCGGTAATTATTCACAGGGCAATCACGGGTTCTTTGGAAAGATTTATCGGCATTTTAGTTGAACATTTTCAAGGAGCTTTTCCCTTGTGGCTTTCTCCAACTCAAATATTGCTTTTGCCAATAACAGATGAAGCTAATGATTATGCGGAAAAATTAAACAAGCAACTTACCGCTGAAGGAATAAGATCTGCGGTAGATTTACGAAGTGAAAGACTTCAGGCAAAAATAAGAGACGGCTCTTTGCAAAAAGTACCATTTTTGGGTATAATAGGAAAACTTGAAATGGAGAATGAATCCATTTCATTGCGTTTAAGAGACGGTAAGGATTTAGGAAAAATAAAAATCCCTAACCTTATCGAAAAACTAAAACAAGAAATTGATAAAAAGATATAAGCAAAAAGCAGATAACAGGAAGATTTATAGAGTCAATGAGCGTATATTTGCTCACACGCTTAGGGTATTAGATACTCAAGGTAAGCAAATAGGAGTTATTTCAAAATTCGAAGCTTTGCAAAAAGCAAAAGAACAGGCTTTGGATTTAGTAGAGATTGCGCCGGGAGCAAGACCTCCTGTTGCAAAAATAATCGACTTTAAAAAATTCCTCTATCAGGAAGCAAAAAAAAGTCGCGAAGAAAAGAAAAAGGCGAAAACCTCCGAGACTAAAGAAGTAAGACTCGGACCTTTTATGAGCGACAACGATCTTAATGTCATGACAAGACGCGCAAGAGATTTTTTGCAAAACGGAAATAAAGTAAGACTGGTTGTTACATTTTCTGGAAGACAAATAACTCATCCTGAATTTGGACACAAAGTTTTAGATAAAATCTTATCAAATTTATCTGATATTTCTAAAATAGAACGGGAAAGGCACTTGGAAGGAAAGAAATTAATGGCCATAATTTCTTCCCAAAAACGCCGCCAGGAAAACTCTAATTTGAACGGGTAAAAACAAAATGAAGAAAAAAATTAAAAAGTCTGTCAGCAAAAGATTCAAGGTTACAAAAACCGGTAAAGTTTTATTTAAGCACCAATACGGAAGTCATAAAAAACTTAAAAAATCTAAAAGCAGAATAAGAAGGCAAAAGGAGCCGGGTGTTTTAAAGGGTAAATTTGCGAAAAAAGTAAAGAAGATGCTAGGAAAAGATTAATGAAGCAAAGAAATTTTAATTTCAGACAAACAAGATCAGAAAGAAATGCCGAAGGCGCATATTCAAATTTCAGAAAAGGTTTAGTTAGGAAATTAAAAATTGATAATTTAAAATTAAAAATTAAATCATATGGCAAGAGTTAAACGGGGAATCGTATCCAAAAGAAAACACAATAAGCTTGGGAAGCTTACAAAAGGCTACA
The DNA here is from genome assembly GCA_038057595.1 of Patescibacteria group bacterium. Lineage (GTDB taxonomy): Bacteria > Patescibacteriota > Microgenomatia > Levybacterales > UBA12049 > JACRFQ01. Next base: position 6,685 of record JBBUCX010000013.1, on the reverse strand, counting down.
GAGGCACTAAACATAGGCTAATTAGAGCAGCTAAAGAAGCAAGCTTACACGCAGGCGCTTATGCGTATCATGGAAGAAAACTTAGAAAAAGAGATATCAGATCTTTATGGATTGTAAGAATTTCCGAAGCTTGTAAAAAAGAAGGCACTTCTTACAGCAAGCTTATAAACGGCCTTAAAAAAGCTAAAATTGAACTCGACAGAAAAATATTGGCCGATTTAGTCCTAAACGACCCAAAAACTTTTTCAGAAATTTTAAAACACTCTAAGTCAAATTAATTTATCTCCATTCTGTTAAAATAGCTAGATGAGAATAATTCCTTATACAAAACCAGGATTTGAAGATTTAAAGAAAAAATTAGAAACAGAAGTTTCTAAACGACCGGAAGCTGTTAAGCAATTAACAAGGGGTAGGGATATGGGAGATTTATCGGAAAACGGACTTTATAAGGCTGCAAAACAAGCGTTAAATGACATTGACAGGCAAATACGATATTTTAAAAATTTAATAAAATATGCCAAAGTATATATTCCTCAAAATAGCGAATGTGTTGCGCTTGGACACAACGTAACTGTTGAAACAGAAAACGGAAATAAAAAATATTTAATAGTCGGAGAATACGAAGCAAATCCCAAAGAAAATAAAATTTCCTTAAAATCTCCAATCGGCCATAATCTAATGGGTAGAAAAGTCGGAGAGGAAATAGATATAAGAACCCCAAACGGTTTTTTAACATATAAAATCATTAAAATCTCCAACTGATTTTTCTCTGATGAAAAGCAAGCTAAAATTTGATATCCTTTATGTATGGAAGAAGAATTGATTGGAATTAAAAATGCCGCTTTATCTTTTATCTTGGAAGCAGAAGATTTGCAAAATCTTGAAGAAACAAAATTGCAGTTTTTGGGAAAAAGCGGAAAATTAACTTTAGCAATAAAAGAGATTACTAAAATTCCTCTTGAAAAAAGACCTGCGGTTGGAATTTTGGCAAATGAAGTTAAAAAAACCATAGAAGAGGCTATAGAAAGGCAGGAAGCAATACTTACTCAAAAGAAAAAGACAAAGCTTATTGAAAAAATTGATGTCACAAACCCCGGAATTAAACATCCTTTAGGACATTTACATTTAGTAACGGGGGCTATTGAGGAAATATCCGATATTTTTGGTAAAATTGGCTTTAACAGAGTTAACTATCCTGAAATTGACTGGGATTATTATGCATTTACCGCTTTAAATTTTCCAAAAGATCATCCAGCCCGCGATGACTTGGAAACTTTTTTTATAAAAGGGAATATCAATCCAAAAAAAGGCAGACAAGTTTTAAGTCCTCATACTTCAACCGGACAAGTCAGAGAAATGCAAAAAGGAAAACTTCCGATAAGAATGCTTAATATTGCAAAATGCTACAGAAGGCAAAGCGATATTTCCCATACCCCTATGTTTCATCAGTTTGAGGGCTTAGTAATTGATAAAAATATTTCAATCGCTCATTTAAAAGGAACTCTGGATTACTTTGTAAAGTCGTATTTTGGAAAGACAAGAAAATCAAGAATAAGGCCGTATCACTTTCAGTTTACCGAACCATCATTTGAAGTAGATGTTACTTGCGGAGTTTGTCTTGGCAAGGGCTGCAGGCTTTGTAAGGAAGGCTGGCTCGAACTGGGAGGAGCGGGAATGGTTCATCCAAATGTATTAAAGCAAGGAAAAATAGATTCTGCTAAATATACAGGCTTTGCTTTCGGGTGGGGGATAGAAAGGGTTTTAATGATGAAACAAGGGCTTGAAATAGATGATTTAAGGCTTCTTTATTCAAATAAACTAGAATTCTT
>JBBUCX010000013.1:0-4756 GCA_038057595.1 Patescibacteria group bacterium | reverse complement strand
TTAAAAACAAAAGCAACGCCTTTTGAAATTGGGGAAAAACTTTCATTAACAAGCCTTTCTGTTGAAAAAGTAGAAAAACTTGATAATGACTTCGCATACGAAATGGAAGTCACCACAAACAGACCGGATCTTTTTTCTGTTTTAGGTATTGCAAAAGAAACAGCCGCAGTCTTACCGCAATTTGGAATAGAAGCAAAATACATCCCGCCTAAATTAACAAATAATCAAATAAAAAATAAATTTCCTATAGAAATTGTTAATGATTCAAAACTTGTAAATAGAATCTTAGCAGTTGTAATGGAAGTTGAAATAGGACAGTCTCCTAAGGAAATAAAAAAAGCGCTTGAAGTAAGCGGCATAAGGAGTCTTAATAACGTTATTGACGTAACAAATTACGTAGCAAGAGTTATCGGACACCCAACCCATGTATTTGATTTCGACAGACTTAATACAAAAAGACTTTTAATTAGAGAAGCAAAAGCAGGAGAAAAAATAACAACTCTTGATAGCAATAATTACACACTTTTGGGTAGAGAAATAGTTGCAGTTAATGACAGAGACCAAATTGTAGATTTATTAGGTGTAATGGGACTTGAGAATAGTGTAGTAACAAAAAATTCAAAACGCATCTTATATTTTATCGATAACAATGAACCGAGACACATCAGGGAAGCTTCTATGAATTTAGGAATAAGAACTGACGCTGCAGTTCTTAATGAAAAGGGCATTGACCCAAAACTTGCAATGGAAGCTATGCTTTATGGCATAAGTCTTTTTGAAAAAACAGCCAAGGGAAAACAAATTTCAGAAATCTTAGATATTTATCCAAACAAACCCATTCTTAAAAATATTGATGTTTCTCTTGAAAAAATAAATAAAATAATTGGCGTTAATATTGATGCTAAAAAAGCAATGGAGATTTTAGAAAACTTAGACTTTAAAACAACACTTAAAAAAGATTTAATTGAAGTTAAAGTTCCAAGCCAAAGATTAAATGATGTGCAAATCGAAGAGGATATCATAGAAGAAATTGCAAGAGTGTATGGATACGACAATCTTTTAAGCATTCTTCCTCCTCTTACCCAAAATTTTCACTCTTTTATAAACAAGTTCTATTGGGAAAAAAGAATCAAAGAAGCTTTAAAATATTGGGGATTTATAGAATGCTATACCTATTCATTTGTCTCTGAAGATATGTATGAAGGACCAATAGATGAAGCGGTTGAAATAAATAATCCGTTAACCGAAGACTTTACCTATATGCGAAATTCTTTAATCCCGAGTCTTTTAAAAGTGATTTCCGAAAATAAAACACAAGAAGAAATTAAAATCTTTGAACTTGCAAATGTTTATCATAAAAGAAATAAAAATTTACCTGATGAGGTTTTAACCCTATCGGGAGTTATTAAAAAAAAGCAAGCTAATTTTTATGAAGTTAAAGGAATTATTGAGCAATTACTATTTGATTTAGGAATTAAAAATATTTCCTTTAAAGTGTCTCAAAAAAACGCAGTAGGCGCTTCTTTGTATATCAACAATACTTATCTTGGGGAAATAGAGGTTCTTGATACGGACTTAATAGATTTTGAATTAAATTTTGAAGTTATTCTAAAATTTGCTGCTTCTAAAAAAGAGTACAAACCATTTGCTAAATATCCTCCTGTTATTGAGGATTTATCTGTAATAGTTGATAACGATGTGAATACGGAAGATTTAATTGAAAAAATTAAATCGCAAAGCAATTTAATCACAGACGTTTCTTTAAGCGATTCTTATTTTGCTTCAAGAACTTTTAGAATTATCTACCAGGACGAAGAAAAAAACCTGACAAAAGAAGAAGTCTCCAAAATAAGAAGTAAAATAATTTCCTCTTTAGAAAAAGACTTTGGAGCAAAAATAAAATAGCTCTAAGGCGTTAGTGTTGGGGTTTCGGTTGGTGTTAAAGTTGCCGAAGGAACATCTGTCGGAGTAGGCGTAGGGGTATTTGAGTTTGGCTGATAATCGGATGTTTCTGTCGGCGGATAAAATTCAGGCCTATCTGCAGCATATGTTTGTCTTATCCAGGCGTCTATTCCTTCCTGCCATCTGTTCTTTCCGTCAATTGATATCGGGTCGTTTTCTTTAAACAAGATATAATCTTTTGTGTCATACTCGCCGGCTTCTATCTCTTGTGAATTAGCAAGCTTTCCGCCTTGCTGTTTTGAAAGCCGTACTTTTGCATAAATAGGAGAAGCGTTTGTCGGCTCTGTTCCTTTAATAAAATATTCACTTCTGGTCGGCCTTCCTGAAACAGGCAAACCGCCGCCGTATGCGTCAATTTGGAAAGCTACAACATTATCCGGTTTTTGCGGCGGTTCATCTTTTTTATCTTTTAAGACAAAACTGATAATCCTATTCCATATAGGCGCCGCTCCTGTAATTCCTGAAGAAACCTTGCTCATAGGGGAATTATCATTATTTCCAACCCAAACACCGACAACAAAAGAGGAGGTATAGCCGACAGTCCAGTTATCTCTGATGTCATTTGTTGTTCCTGTTTTTACAGAAACACTGGGGTGTCCTGCAACAACGAGTCTTGAGTATAAACCGAATTCTTCGGAGCGGGCGTTATTATCAAGCAGAATGTGGGAAATAATAAAACTTACTTCCTCCGAAAAAATTCTTTGAGCAGAGGGAGGGTTATATTTATATATAACATTTCCTTTTGAGTTTTTAACCTCTAAAATTGAAACCAAAGGCTGTTTTTGTCCGCCATTGGCAAAGACACCATAAGCTTCTACTTCATCAATTAACCTGACATCTCTTCCTCCCAAAACAAGCGAGTATCCGACATTTCTTAAATTTTCATCCGTTGGCTGCCAATTTTCTATTCCCATTTCGTATGCTTTTTGCATAACATTTTTCAAACCAACTTGAGAGAGCATCTTAACAGCAGGAATGTTTAACGAGTTTGCAAGCGCAAACCTTACCTGGACCGGCCCTCTGAATTTTCCGTCATAATTAACCGGAATATAATCTTTCTCGCTGTCCTGCGATTTAAAATTAGTTTGGCTGTCCATTAAAAGGGTTGACGCGCTATAGCCTCTTGAAAAAGCTGTTGCATAGGTAATTGGCTTTAAAGAAGAACCGGGCTGTCTCCATCCTGTTGCCGCGTTAAAATTTCCGTCGTTTTTTGTATCAAAATAATCCTTGCTTCCAACCATTACCAGAATTTCCCCTGTTTTTGAAATTGTAACTACAGCCGAACCGTTTCCGACTTTTAAGCTTTTAACCTTATCTATTTCTTCTTTTAAAATTTTTTCCGCTTCTTTTTCTATTTTGTAGTCAAGGGTTGTTTTTACTCTCAAACCGCCGCTTTCAACAACAGCTTCTCCAAACTGCTTAACCAGCTGCTGTTTTACGTAAAAAACGAAATGAGGCGCTTTTATACCTGTATTCTCTTGCTTAAATTCCTTTTTTTCTATTTCTTTATAAGCAGCATCCGATTGTTTTTTACTGATATAACCTTCGTTTGTCATTTGGTTTAAAACTTCTTTAGTACGGTTTAAATAATATTTATTTCCCGAAAACGGAGAATAAAGACTCGGTCCTTGCGGAAGACCTGCTAAAAACGCGCTCTCTGCCAAATTTAAATCCTTGACATCTTTGTTAAAATAAATTTGGGAAGCAGCTTGGACACCAATTGCCGTACCACCATAAGGAACATCATTTAAATACATTTCCAAAATTTCGTTTTTGGAATACTTACTCTCAACTTGTATTGCCAGCATTAATTCCTTAACTTTCCTAGGCAATGTTCTTTCCGATGTTAATAAAACATTTTTAACAAGCTGCTGGGTAATGGTTGAACCTCCGCTTACTCTTCTTCTTAAAATCGGATCTATTATAAGACCTCTTATGTAGCCTGTTACGGAAAATCCTTTGTTTTGATAAAAATTTTTATCCTCGATTGAAATTGTTCCCTGCTGGAGATATTTGGGAATATCTTTTAATTCTACATAAATCCTATTCTGGTCTTGATATACAGAATATAAAAGCTCTCCGTTTCTGTCATATATGCCGCTTGACTGATTAGCTTGGGCGGTAATTAATTTTCCGGGAGCCGGCAATTCTCTCCCGTACCAAATAAAAAGAAATGTCATCAAAACCACAAAGCCAATCAAACCAAAGAATGAATACCTTGCAAGCTTGCCGTAAAGAACGATTTTGGGGGTATTGTTTAAGCTATTAAAAAGATTAAATTTGCGTCCAAAGTTTGGGATACTTAAAGTAAAATACTTATTTCGTCTTCTTGACCTTCTTCCAAAGTCCTGCATGAATATAAGTATAACAAATTTATCCTTAAGTTTAAAATATGCTATACTGAAGCTATGGATAGCGTTGAGGAGCTTTTAGAAAGAGGGGTTGCAAATATAATTCCAAACATTAATGTCTTGCTTGGAAAATTAAGAGCCGGCAAAAAATTAAATGTATATTTAGGGATTGATCCTACCTCTACTAAACTTCATTTGGGTCATGCCGTAGTTCTAAGAAAACTCAATGCATTTGCACAAAAAGGCCACATTGTAACGTTTTTAATCGGTGATTTTACAGCTCTTATTGGTGACACATCGGATAAAAATTCGGAAAGACCGTCTTTAACCACAAAAGAAATTCAGGAAAACTTTAAAAACTATAAGAAACAGGCCGAAAAAATCTTGGATTTTGCAAAAATAAAAATAGAATATAACAGCAAGTGGCTTAAAAAACTTTCTTT
>JBBUCX010000012.1:0-8756 GCA_038057595.1 Patescibacteria group bacterium | reverse complement strand
GCCTCATTTTAGAGCGGCTGCGAAGCATTTTGGAATACCATTTGAAACTTTTGCAAAAGAAACTGTTTTTATTGGCGATACACCAACAGATGTTCAAGTATCTAACAACTCAAATATTATAAGTATTGTTAGAAAAAGTGCTAATGCTGATGAAACTCTATTAGACAAGGGAGCGAAATTTGTCGTTGAGGATTTCTCAAATCTTTCCGAAATAATTTCTGCTCTTTAAGAGCGGCTTTGTCTTACTCTGTCAATTCTGGTTAAATATTTTTTTCTAAGCCTTAAATTTTGTGGTGTTACTTCCAAGAGTTCGTCTTCTTCCAAAAAATCTATGCATTGTTCAAGGCTCATTTTAACAGCCGGAGTTAAGGTGCCCATATTTACGTCGGAAGTCGAAGCCCGCATGTTAGTTTGTTTCTTTTCTTTGGTAACGTTAATCTCAATATCTTCTCTTCTTGAATTCTCGCCGATTATCATTCCTTCATAAACTTTTGTCCCCGCATCTATAAAAGTAATTCCCCTTTGCTGCGCGTTATTAAGCCCATAGGTTAAGGCGCTTCCGCCCTCCGAAGCTATTAAAACACCGTTTCTTGTTTGACTAATTATTGGCGTTAACTCCTCATATTTATCAAACATGACATTAATAACAGCAGTTCCTTTAGTGCTTGTTAAAAGCGCAGTTCTAATCCCAAGAGTATTTTTAGAAGGAATTTTATATTCTATTTTTGTATTTCCTTTTCCATCGGCAAACATATTTGTCATTTGTCCTTTTCTTCCTCCGACTTCCGCAGTAACAGCACCTAAAAATTTGTCCGGAATATCAATCATTAAGTCCTCAATCGGTTCCATTTGTACTCCGTTAATTGTTTTTATAATAATTTCGGGTTTTCCTACCTGAAATTCATATCCTTCTCTTCTAATTGTTTCTATAAGAATTGAAAGATGTAACTCGCCTCTTCCTGATAAAATAAATCCATCATCTTTTTGTTCAAGTCGGAGACTGATATTAGTTTCCAATTCTTTTATAAGTCTTTCGTGAATTTGCCTGGAATTTGAATATTTTCCTTCTTTTCCGGCAAATGGTGAAGAATTTGCAGACATGGTAATTCTAATAGTTGGTTCTTCAACGCTAATTCTTGGAAGGCTTTCCGGAGATTTTGCGTCGGCAATAGTATCGCCGATGGTTACATCCAAAAATCCTGTTAAATCAACAATATCGCCGGCAGGAGCTTCCTCAACATCTACTTTTTTTAATCCGTGAGAAAGCCTGATGGTCTCTGCTTTACCTGGAATTTTATTTCCGTTTTTATCAATAAGTACCAATAGTTGTCCCTTTTTTAAAGTTCCTCTTTTAATTCTTCCAATTAAATGTTTCCCCTTATGTGTATCGTAGTCTAGGCTTGTAACTACCATTTGGAAATCCCCCTCTTCAATACTTGGGGATGGGATATATTTAATTATTTCATCTAAAACAGGTTCTAAATTATCACTTTGTTGTACATCTTCAAGCTTTGCCGCTGCTTTTCCCTCGCGTCCAATAGAATAAAATGTCGGAAAATCCAACTGATCGGTGTCGGTTGCCAATTCTAAAAATAAATCATGAGTTTTTTCAATTGTTTTATTTATATCTGCCAACTGTTTATCAATTTTATTTATTACAACAATTATTTTAAGTCCTAATTCCAAAGCTTTTTTAAGTACGAATTTTGTTTGCGGCATTGGTCCTTCCTGCGCGTCAATAATAAGAAGCGCTCCGTCTGCCATGTTTAAGGTTCTTTCAACTTCTCCTGAAAAATCAGCGTGCCCGGGAGTGTCAATTATATTTATTTTGTAATCATGATAATAAATTGCCGTGTTTTTTGCTAAAATCGTAATTCCCCTCTCTCTTTCCAAAGGGTTTGAGTCTAAAATTGTAGTTTGAGTCATTTCAGCTTCGTTATCCCTAAATGTATGAGATTGTTTAAGCATAAAATCAACAAGAGTTGTTTTGCCGTGATCAACGTGGGCAATAACCGCGACATTTCTTATTTTGTCGGAAGTAAACTTATCCATAATAATAGCGAGCTTCCTCGCTTATGAACATTATAGCACAATTAGCTTCGTTAAAACCTATTGATAAATAATTTAAGAAAGTATAGTACTACATAGTAATAGAATATGATAAGTACAAACTGATGTAGAAATTTAAAAGTTGACAGCAAATTATTATTAAACTACAGTAAGCCTATGGGTAATATTTTTTCCGAAGATTCGGAAAGTTTAGAAAATAAAAAACGCCTAAGGAATTTTTTTTCTTCAAAAAATATTCTGTCTTTAATTCTGTTTCTTATTTTGCTGAATCTTTTTTATCTTGATTTGTTAATTCTGCAAAATTCAGGAACAAAAGTAATTGAAAGAATTATTTCTCAAACGCCGGAGCAATCTTTAAGCAAAGATTCATGCGGTAAAGATTGTGTCGCTAAAATAAATGAAGTTGTAAACCTATACTTAAAACCAACTAGCTCTTTGTCTCCGACTTTAACGCCTGCTCCTACCAAAGCTCAAAGCAGTTCGGTAAACAGTCAGCCCCAGGCTGCAAGGGAATATTATGTTCCGTTTGGTTCAGGCTCCGGAAGCTCTTCGGATTGGCAGGACGTTGCCGGTTTACAGGCATATGTAGATAGCGCAAATTACCCAAACATAAAAAGCGTAGTTTTTGAGGCTTCTTTACATATTCCAACCGGCAATCAAACTGCAAGCGTAAGGCTTTACAATGCCACAGACGGCCATCCTGTATGGAATTCGGAAGTTACTTTTAACGGCAATACATCCTCCATACTTGTAAATTCCCAAGCTGTTTTACTGGATACAGGCAATAAGCTTTATAAAGTGCAAATGAAAACCCAGCTTCAATATACAGCTATTTTAGACCAGTCAAGGCTGCATATAACTACAAAATAATGATCTAGATTGTCGTATTTTGTTCGATTGATTTTCTACTTTTATTCTACTATTGTTAAGTTATGTCCGATAAAGTTATTCTTCATATAGATTTTGACTCATATTTTGCCTCTTGCGAACAGCAATTCAATCCTCAATTACGAAATAAGCCAATAGGGGTTACGGCTCAAAACGGCAGGACTTGTATTATTGCGGCTTCAAGAGAAGCCAAAGCTTTGGGCATTAAATCTCCTTCTGTTACCTACGAAGCTTTGCAAAAAGTGCCTAACATGGTTTTTGTTCCGGCGCATTTTGAAAAGTATTGGGAAATTACGCAAAAGTTTTTAAATATATGCAAAGATTATTCGCCATATGTAGAACTTTTTTCTTTAGATGAGGTGTTTATGGATATAACACAAACACAAAATTTATTTGTCGATAAATATCATCTCATAGAAAGAATTAGAGAACGTATCAAAGTTGAAATCGGAGAGTACATAACTGTTTCAGTAGGTTTATCTCATAACAAGCTTTTAGCAAAGCTTGCTTCGGGAATGAATAAGCCTAACGGATTTTTGGAAATTACAAATAAAAACAAAGATGAAATTTATGCTAAGTGTAAGCTAACGGATATTTGCGGAATTGGAGAAAGAATCGCTTTAAGGCTTCAAAAGCTTGGAATTCATACTCCGCTGCATCTAAAACAAGCGTCATTAGAGATATTAATACAAGAATTTAAAGAGGCTGAAGGGCATTTTTTATGTAATTTGGGCCAGGGACAAGATGATAGTAAAGTTATCCCCTACTACATAGCAAACGAAACAAAATCAGTCGGAAGGAATTATTGTCTTCCTAAAAATGAATACGACAAAAGAGTTATTTTTCAAAATGTGTACGAACTTTGTGAAGAAGTTGCGCTTAAGCTTCGAAGACTTTCTAAAAAGGCAAAAACAGGATTTATATATCTTGGAGGAAGTAAATCTGTACACGGCAGAAAAACAATTGGGCATTATTTTGAAAGCGGTCAAGATCTTTTTGCGGTTTGCAGACTGATTTTAAAAGATAATAATTTTGTCTTAAATAATAAAGATTATATAAGAAGAATTAGTGTAAGTGTTTCTACGCTTGAAGATTCAAATAACCTAAGTCTTCCCCTGTTTCCCCAAGACATTAAAAAATACAAGCTTTTAGAAGCCATGGATAGGATAAACGATAAATTCGGCAATCACACGGTCAGAAACGGATTTTTGTTATATGCGGATAAGCTAACTACTGTTCCTAACGGTTATATGACTGATAAATATGAAAGGGTAAAACTTTCCGAAAGTATGAATTAAGTTTTACAGATAAGCTCGGCCTCTTTATGGATTTGGTTTTTTTTATCCGGGTGTAGTCCCAAAATATCAAGACTTTCTTTATTTTTGCAAATATCCCTGACTAAAACTATATGATTTTCCAAAAGCGTTTGCTTTTGCGTTTGAGATAAAGAATCTATAATGGTTATTGGATAAAGTTTAAATTTTTCGATTAAATCCCTAAGGCTTTCGTTTTGAGGATAGCTCCAGGATACAATGCCCATGTTAGTACAAAGCGCGTAAGAAAGCGCGTCTGATGTAATTTTTGTATTTGTAAAAAGATAAGCTTTATCGAATTTATATTTATCTTTTAAATCATCAAATCTGGCTTTTGTGTATAAAGAAACATGGACATCTGTTCTTATTCCCGATGTATTATGGAACTTTGCTTCTATTAAAAGCTTTTCTAAGTTTTCCTTTTCTGCAATTACATCTATTTCGTGATTAACACACTTGCCTGTTAAAATTGAGCGGACTTGCGTCACATAACCTTTTGCTTTTAATATTTCAGCGACATAATCTTCAAACGGATATCCGGTAGGCCCTAAATCCATAATTGCCTGTTTTAAACTATACCTTGATTTTAAATGCGGTTCCTTACCCAAAAATTCAGTTATATGTTTGTAAACCTCTGAAGTTGGAATATCTTCATATAATTTTAGTTTTACATGCGCGATTACTTCCTGTTGAAGATTAGAGGGAATTCCTGCCCGTTTTATAGATTCTTTAAGTTTATCTTCGCTGAACGCCTCTTTTTCCCCGTTTGCTTTTATTACATTAACCATAATCTAATGGTAAAGCTAATTCTTTTTTTTTGCAAATGCAACAAAGTCGCCGTCTTTAAAAACTAGAGTATAATTCTTATTATTTTTAAGATCCTCTGCCATTTGTTTTTGTACCTTAAGAGGAGGTTGTGCCCAGTAATCGTTTAGTAAAAATAAAATCATATCAGCGCTTCCTGTTGCGATAGGAATATTGTATAGGTTTCTTCGATGGGATAGGTGCGGGCCCAAATTATTACTCGCTGTAACGCTATAACTTTCCGGAATCTTGGAAATAAAATTATCTATAGCCTTTCTATTTGCAAGTTGGTTATTAAACATTTGTAAGTTAGCGTGTTTTCCTCCCGGAAGAGGTCCGTGGAAATAGTAGGAAAGAGATGTGGCAAAAAGAAGATAGAAAATTAACAACCCGCTTTCAACTTTTAAGAAACGTTTTTTAAAAAAACTAATTGCATAAACAGACGAAATTAAAATAAAGGGAGTTATTGCCGAAGTGTATTGATAATAAATTTCTCTAAGGGGTTTATTACTGCTAAGAAGATTTATTAATAAATCTGGGATGGCAAAAATTAAGTAAAACGGTGAAAGTAATGATATAAAACCAAAAGGTAAAAATAATTGCACCAGATAATCTAATCTTTGAGGCGAGAGAATTATCGATAGTGTTTTTATGGGCATAAGTAAAACGTTTTTTGAAACCTCCGAAGGGGTTTCTCCAAAACCGGAATAATAAGATAATGCAAAATGCGCCTCCCTACGAAGATTTGGCATAATAACCCAAATTAAAAGATAGAATATAACGGCTGATGTTAAAAATAGAAAGAGACCAATAAATATTTCTAAAACCTGTTTTTTGGTAAGCATAAACCTAAATCTATTTTCAAAGAAACTTCTAAATATAACTGCTAAACCAAAAAGAGCAATAATCACCCAAATTTCTTCTTTGGTTATTCCACCTAAAAATGCAAAAAACAAAAACAAAACATAACTTTTCTTTATAAAAAAGTAAAATGTTGCAAGAAGTAAGGTTGTTGAAAGCGCAACAGCATGAAAATCGTAAAGGTTGGTAAATTGAACGCTCGGGTTAAGTAGAAAAAGTACCGAAAACGTTAACGCTAAACTCTTTTCTTTTAACACCTCTTTTGCGATAAGAAACACAAACAATGCGCCAAACCCCAAAACTACTGTCTGTAAAAATAGGAGCATTTTAGGATTCGACCAGATAAGGTATAAAGGGGAAATAAGTACAAGTATCACATCTGAATGGAAGTTAAGTCTTAGAACAGTCTCTGTTGCATTGGGGTCGGTCATCTGGAAAATTCTTCCATTAATAGTATTCCAAACGGTCTGATCCATATTTCCCAAATCAAACCTTCCGGAGAAAAAGTTATCATGTCTTAGAAAACTGGCGGAAGTAAAATACAAAATATATATTAATATAAAAATCAATAATGCTATTTCGTATTTATATCTATTTATTATTTTGAAAAAAGATAATAAATATGTATTTTTTAATTTCTCGAAGATAAAGATGACTATAAAAAAGATTACTTCGGAGATTATAAATACTATTCTGGTAAAAATTGAAATCAGTCCCGCATTGCCAAGGGATGTATATTTTAAAAGTCCGAAAGTAACAATACCTTCCCTTACCCCTAGACCCATAGGTGTAACTATAGATAGATATCCAACAAGAAGCGCGAATACAAAAAGACTTACAAGCGAAAGAATGTTTTTGGGGTCAAGGAACAGAATAGAAGCCGCGCTAAAATAGGTAGCAAGCCCAAAAGAAAAAAATGCGAGTATTGCAATCATATATAATTTTAGATTTTCATGAAATTTTAGCTTTGGAACAATTTTGATATTAATTTTTTTATTTAGCGAATAAATTATGACGATGGTAATATTTACAAGAATTAGTAAGAGAGCTAGGTTTGAGTTTCTAAGCTCTTTGGTAAGATAAAAAAAAGATATTGAGAAGCAAGTAAGTATAATCAGTATTACCTCATTTAAAAGCGATGATGCTATTTCTTTCCTGGGGATATTGTCTTGAGAAAAAATTTGGGTTCTTGATAAAAATGACCATATGTTTCCCGGCGTATATCTTTTTATTTCAGAAAGTTCCCAGAAATAGAGTGTTTTAATCAAATCAAATTTGTTGTTTTTATCTCTTACCAACTCGTGCCAAAGAAAGCCTCTTAGAAAAAAGTAAACTATGAAAAGTAAAATCCCGATTAGAAGAAGTACGAAATTAATATTTTTTAAATTATTAAGAGCCCCTGCGTTTTCATAGATTAGCTTTACAATAAAAATAAGCGAGACAAACGATAATGGCCATCCAATAAGGTATTTTAGTATATTTATTATCTTATTCATATCTTAACGCGTCGATTGGATTTAGCTTTGATGCTCTAATTGCCGGCGCCATGCCAAAGATAATTCCTATCATTACCGAAAAACCAAATGCAATAAATATAGACCATGGTGTAACCGTTGAAACGAGAAGTTTTGCAATAATGATTGATGCAATCATACCCAGTATTATTCCGATAATTCCTCCAGAAACAGAGATAAGTACAGACTCCAAATGGCCCAATAAGCGCGCCTGAAGGGAGTCGAACCCCCAACCACTTCGTCCGAAGCGAAGTGCTCTATCCATTGAGCTACAGGCGCTTAGTTGTCTAATTTAGCCTCTTATAGTATACTATTTTTTAAGACGGGCCGCTAGCTCAACTGGCAGAGCAATTCCCTCTTAAGGAATAGGTTCTGAGTTCGACTCTCAGGCGGCTCACCACGTCAGACGTGGCTCACACTTTAAACGTTCTTCATCAAAATTCAATTTAAGATTTGTTTGACTTTTAGAATACCACTTACTATAATCCACTTTGTTATGAATGAGTTAGCTTCAAGAGATCCAAGGGGTTGTAGCGCGGTTGTAGAAACAGAACTTCTCGCTTCGGAGGATAACGCTGTAGTAAGCGAGGTTATATTTGATTGCCGTAGACATTGTAATGTATTTGAACGTAAAGAGTTACTTGGTAGCCGTTCTCAGGTTGATCAAGACACATCTACATTTGTCAGATCTGCAATAGAAAATGGATGTTTAAAATTAGAAGAATTAAGAGATAATGCCGGAGATATGTCTCCCGGCTTTCTTCCCCCAATAATAGAATTATAAATATTTACTTAAATTAAATGAAGTACGGTGTATATTTGATAATCCATATTTTTTAAGCGCTTCCCTATGGTATTTTGTCCCGTAACCTTTGTTTTTAGAAAAATTATACTGCGGATAGTTTTTGTGAAGCTTTGTCATTAAATTATCCCTATAAACTTTTGCAACTATTGATGCCGCGGCAATAGAAACACATAAAGAGTCTCCGTGAATTATTCCTTTTTGTAAATTATTATCAAAATTTTTAAGTTTATATCCGTCAACCAAAACAAAATCGAATTTACCTTTAAGTTTTTCAAGAGAATCAATCATTGCTTTTTCCGTAGCTTTTCCAACTCCATATTTATTTATGTATGAAACGCTAACTTTAGATATTGAATAAAACAAAGCATTATTTTTTATGTATTCTGATAGAACTTCTCTTTTTTGAGGTGTTAAAAGCTTCGAATCTTTTATTCCGTTAATTTTAAAATTTTTTGGTAGAATCACTGTCGCGGCGACAACCGACCCCGCAAACGCTCCCCT
>JBBUCX010000011.1:14450-16207 GCA_038057595.1 Patescibacteria group bacterium | reverse complement strand
CTTGCCGTCTTCGGCGAAGCGGGCCTCAAAAGGAAGCTAAATAAGTATAACATAAATTGAGATTTTATAAAAGCTTCTTGATTTTTGAAAAAATATAAAGCAATAATGATTTAGATATGGTTGAGGCTAAGGAATTTAGCCTGCCAAAAGTTGAAGTTATAAGCGATAAAACCGGAGTAAAAATTGCAGATTCTCTTGGAAGAAAAATTGTCGGTCAAGATATTATAACTGGAGTACTAAATGCCGCACTTATTGAAGAATTTCCAAATCTTGACGCATTGCATACGGATGAAGGCGGAGTTTCGGGAATTTACAAAGGTGCAGTCATTGAGCTTAGAAATCTGAAAGAAACAATTGGACTTGAGAATATTAATTCATATCAAAACCGGGAAGACACATGGGAAATAACTACTTTTTATAAAAGAATGCTTTTAAATCTTTTGGCAACAGGTGACATTTTTGCTGTTAAAGAAAGCGATGAAGAAACTGAAGTTAGGATTTGGAATATTGTAAAAATGGCTATAATAAATTTTCAGGGAGAAGATTTTTTTCAAAGAGTTTTTCAAAGAATTACTGCTGTAAGCGAAGGAAAAAGAGAAGATTTAAAAAGAAGAGAGTATAGAAAATTTAAAACCTAAAATGCGAGAAGGCTCTGTTTGCCTCCGCTAAAGCGGAATATATCATTTACAGAAATGTTAATATTGTAGCCTAAACCATTAAATTCCCTTGGTATACATGTATACCAAGGGTTAATCGTAATCACCAAAAAGAAACTTTGCTCTAGCTTTCATGTCTGTTTTTGATTTTAACGCTAGCTCTAAAGGTCTTAATTTTTTATCAAGAGCTTGTAGGAAAAGTTTTATTTTTCTACCTTTTGCTATTTTACCTATAATTTTCTTATAAGTTTTTCCTCCTTTTTCCCTAACTTGCTTATGAACTCTTACAGTTTCTTCACTTACGCCAAGGATTGACTGAATTTCAATTCCTTTGTAATTATTTTCCAAAAGAAGGTGAAGCATTAATCGTTTGGAGAGCATTAAATTTTCCTCCTTTGTTAAAAAATCCTGAAAAAACTGTTCAATATCTTTTGAATACTGCAGAGAAGAAATCAGAGATGAAAAGTTTTCCTTTAATTCTATATCTGTCTCCTTACTAAGTTTTTTTCTAGAAGCGCGAGGCATACCCCAAGTATACATGTATACCAAGGGTAATACAATTACAATAAGGTAGGTATTAAAAAAGTAAATTAAATTTAGAACTTCACTATTTTGGCCATTAGGTCTATTTAGAAACGGAAGTGGCTAAAAGCCCGATTTGCCTCTGCCATTCTGTGGACGCTGTCCCGTTTTTTTGCTGCGGAACCTTCATTCTTGGAAGCTTCTAATAATTCTGTTGCAAGCTTTTCTGAAAATGTATGAAAATCTCTATTTGACCGTGATTTTGCTCCTTCAATTATCCATCTTATTGCCAAACTTACTCTTCTTTCTCCTCTTACTTCCTGGGGAACCTGATAATTTGCTCCTCCGACCCTTTTTGATTTAACTTCTACTTTTGGTCCGATATTATTAATTGCTGTTTCAAAAATTTGTAAAGGCTCTCCGTCTTTTTTCAAAAGCTCGAAGCAATCGTAAAAAACTTTTTCGGCAACACTTTTTTTGCCATCTTTCATAAGTCTATTTATAAATTTTGTTACAAGCTTACTTTGGTAAATTTTATCTTCTTCCGATGGTCTTTTTGGTGCTTTTTTGTGTCTCATA
>JBBUCX010000011.1:0-14350 GCA_038057595.1 Patescibacteria group bacterium | reverse complement strand
GGCGCTGCCGCAGGTTCCAAGCTTACCGAAGGACTGCCTGCTACCTTTGTTGGTCCTGCTCCTCTTTTGACTCCATACTTGCTTCTACTAGACTTTCTTCCGTCAACACCCTGCAAATCATATTTACCTCTTATGATATGGTATTTAACACCGGGCAAGTCTTTAACTCTTCCGCCTCTTACAAGCACAATTCCGTGCTCGGAAAGCGTGTGGCCAACTCCTTGGATATAAGCTGTTACTTCGGTTCTATTGGAAAGCTTAACTCTTGCCACTTTTCTTAAAGCCGAATTAGGTTTTTTAGGCGTCATTGTTTTAACTAAAGTTACAACACCGCGTTTTTGAGGAGCCTCAATGTTTTTATATTTTCTTATCTTTGCATTAAAAATTCTCCTTAAAGCGGTTGCTTTAACTTTTTTACTCTTTTTATGTCTGCCTTTTTTGGCAAGCTGATTAAGTGTTGGCATATTATTAAATTGAAAATTGAAAATTGAAAATTGAAAATTGCATTTTATTATACCGCATCAGGGGTACTGCCTTCAACCGGAATAAGACGCCCGATAATTACATTTTCTTTCAAGCCTACTAGCTTATCCTCTGCTCCTTGTAAAGCGGCATCGGTTAAGACCTTTGTTGTTTCTTGGAATGAGGAGGCAGATAGCCATGAATCAGAGAAAAGACTGGATTTTGTAATTCCCAAAATTGTTTGTCTTGCTGTTGCCGGTTCTCCGCCTTGAGACAAAACTTCTCCATTTACTTGCTCGAATTTAGCCTTGGAAACAAAGTCTCCCGGAATAAAAGAAGTATCTCCGACTGTTTCAACAATTACCTTATCGGACATTTTTCTAAGGATTACTTCAAAATGCTTGTCGTTAATTCCGATTCCTTGAGATTCATAAACTTTTTGAGCTTCGGTAATAATGTATCTTTGCCCTTCTATCAAGCCTTTTATTTTTATGACCTCTTTTGGATCCAAATAACCTTCCGCAAGCTGAGTTCCTGATAAAATCTCATCTCCGCCTGCTACATTCAAAGTTGATGCCATTGGGACAAAATATTCTTTTTCATCAACCGGCTTGTTTTTTGAAGATTTAACTCTAACAATATATCCTTCATCGGTTGTTTCAATACTTACTTTGCCTGTTATTTCCGAAACCGGAGACAGATTTTTTGGAGTTCTCATTTCGAAAAGCTCTTCTACACGAGGCAGTCCTTGAGTAACGTCACTCATAACAACTCCACCAAAATGTCTGACTCTCATTGTAAGCTGGGTTCCCGGTTCCCCGATACTTTGAGCTGCAATTACTCCAACAGGCACTCCCGATGCAACCTTTTCTTTTGTTGAGAAATCCCAGCCGTAACAATTGGCGCAAACTCCGTACTCGAGCTTACAAGTTATTGCGCTTCTGACTAAAGCTTGCGTTACTCCTTCCAAAACCGCCTGTTTTGCTTTTGCTTCTGTTATTTCTTCTGCCGGTTTTACAATTTCCTTCCTTGTTTTCTTCGATACTATTTTTTCCGCAGCGCTTCTTCCGATAAGCCTTAATTCAAAAGAAACTGTTCTACCAGGATCACTATCGGTTATTAAAATTCCGTCTTTTGTTCCGCAATCTTTTACCCCAACTATTACATCATGGGAAACATCAACCAATCTTCTTGTTAAGTATCCTGCATTCGCTGTTTTTAAAGCAGAGTCTGTTAAACCTTTTCTGCTTCCTCTTGCCGAAGAAACGTATTCAAAAATTGAAAGTCCTTCTCTAAAATTAGATTTAATCGGGAGCTCAACAATTTTACCAAGCGGATCTAAAATAAGACCTCTCATAGCGCTAAGCTGTTTTAGCTGTTCTTTTCCGGCTCTTGCTCCTTCGGAATCAATAATTGTTCTAATAACGCTTTCAGGTTTTAAATTATTCCAGGTTAATTCTGCAATATGGTCTGTTGTTTCAAGCCAAATTTCGTTTGACAAACGCTTTCTTTCATCAACCGTAATAAGACCTTCCTGGAAATCCTGCTCAACGCCGGTTACTCTTTTTTCCGCATCTTTAATAAGCTTGTCTTTTTCCAAAATCATGGTGTTATCAAAAACAGAAACCGAAATTCCCGAAATCGTTGATCCGTAAAATCCTAAAGCTTTAATATTATCAATAATTTTTTCTACTTCTTCCGATTGGTATTTTTTAATAGAAGTTGTAACTATTCTTTTAATTCCCGATGCTTTTACAGGCTCGTTAACAAATCCGAAGTCTTTTGGAAGCTTTTCGTTAAACATTAATCTTCCAACGGTTGTTTCAATAATTTTTCCGTCTATTTTAACGTCAATTAGTTCTCTTAACTTAATCTTTCCCAAAGAATGAGCCAGAAAACTTTCGGTCTCATTCATAAAACTTTGCTTTTGTTCTTTTTTTAAAGTCTCGTCAACAGTTGTTATATAGAATATTCCAACCGCCATTTCCTTGTTTGGAAGAGTAATCGGGCTTCCGTCTGCCGGTTTTAATAAATTATGTCTTGGCATCATCAGGTTTATTGCTTCTTCCTGGGCTTTTTGGGAAAGCGGGATATGAACAGCCATTTGGTCTCCGTCAAAATCCGCATTGTAACCCGCGCAAACACAAGGATGTAAAGAAATTGCAGAGCCTTCGATTAAAACCGGATAAAACGCCTGAATTCCAAGTTTATGGAGTGTAGGCGCGCGGTTTAGTAAAACCGGATGATTTTTGGTTATTTCTTCTAAAATATCAAAAACTTCAGGTGACCTTTTTTCGATAAATCTTTTAGCGCTCTTTATATTTGGAGCAAAACCTCTAATAATTACTTCCCGAAGAACAAAAGGCTTAAACATCTCCAAAGCCATTTCTTTTGGAAGTCCGCACTGGGATAAATTAAGCTCGGGTCCGACAACAATTACACTTCTTCCCGAATAATCAACTCTTTTTCCGAGTAGGTTTTGTCTGAATCTTCCCTGTTTTCCTCTTAACATATCCGAAAGCGAACGAAGAGGTGAAGAAACAACCTGGCTTGTTCGTTGACTTGCGTCAATTAAAGAATCAACAGATTCCTGAAGCATTCTTTTTTCGTTTCGAAGTATTATTTCAGGCGCTCCCAAAGCAATTAAATGTTTTAATCTATTATTTCTGTTAATAACGCGTCTGTATAAATCGTTTAAGTCAGATGTTGCGAATCTTCCGCCTGCAAGCTGAACCATGGGGCGCAAATCCGGCGGAATAACAGGGAGAACCGTCATGATCATAGAAACAGGCGAAATTCCCGCTTTTCTCATTGCCTCCAAAAGCCTTAATCTTTTAATAAGCTTAAAGTATTTTTGGCCTTTAGACTTAGCTGTTTCTTCTCTTAATAAAACTATAAGCGCTGCCAAATCAATCTTTTCAATTAATTGCATCAGGCCTTCCGCGCCTGTTTTAATAGTAAAGAATACCGGTATGTCGTATTCTAAAATTTTGAAATATTCGTCTTCCGACAAAACGCTTCCAATTTTAAGACTTCTTAGAAGTTTTGATAATGCTTCTTCGATTTCATCGAGTTTTTTATTTTCAGCTCCTGCTCTTTCTTCAAGTCTTGCAATTTTTTGTCTTTTCGAAAGTTCCAGTTCCTGTTTAATTAAATCTTTTTGCTCGCCTTTTGCTTTTGTTTTTGCCGCTTCTTTCTTCTTTTCTTCAAGCTCTTTATCTATTGCTTTTTCTTCTTGTTCTATTTCTTTTTTTTGAGCTTCTTTTCTTGCCTCAATTGTTTTTGCCAAAACACTCAAGCCTTTTTTCTTTTCTTCTTCGTCGAGTTCTGTTACTAAATAAGAAGCGTAATAAATAACACCCTCAAGGCTTTTTTGGGACATATCTAAAATTAAGGAAAGCGCAGAAGAACTTCCTTTAAAATACCAAACATGAGAAACGGGCGTTGCCAGACTAATGTGCCCCATTCTTTCTCTTCTTACTCTTGATAGGGTTACTTCAACGCCGCATTTATCACAAATTATGCCTCTGTTTCTTATTCTTTTGTATTTTCCGCAATAACATTCCCAATCCTTGGTTGGTCCAAAAATTCTTTCGTCAAAGAGTCCGTCTTTTTCAGGCCTTAATGTTCTGTAATTAATTGTTTCCGGCTTTGTAATTTCACCATAAGACCAGTTAAGAATATCTTGTTTTCCTGCCAAAAGAATTTTTAAAGACTTAAAGTCAAGAATTGTTATATCTTTATTTTTTTTATCGTTGTTATTCACTTGCTGCTTCCTCCTTTACTTCAACTCCTGCTTCTGCAACTTCAACTCCTGCTTCTGCTGCCTGTTCACCTTCAACAATAGCTTGCCCTCCGCCCAATTCTTCCTGCATTTCTTTTGCTGCTTTTTCTACCTTTTCTTCTTCGGCGGCTTTTTTTACTTCTTCCGGAGTTTCTATGGGTAGATCAATTGGCTTATCGGAAACCGTTGCTCCGATAGGCACAACGTTAAGTCCCAATGCGTTTAGTTCTTTAATTAAAACTTTAAAGCTTTCCGGAACTTTTGGCGTTGGAATATCTGTTCCTTTAACAATTGCCTCAAAAGCCTTAGCTCTTCCGACAACGTCGTCTGATTTTATAGTTAACATTTCCTGAAGCGTATATCTTGCTCTATGAGATTCAAGCGCCCAGACTTCCATTTCTCCAAGTCGCTGTCCTCCCATTTGTGCTTTTCCGCCTAGGGGCTGTTGTGTAACTAAAGAATACGGTCCTGTTGAACGTGCGTGAGTTTTATCCTCTACCATGTGGATTAATTTCATCATGTATTCAATTCCGACAACTGATGGATTATCGTAAGGCTCACCTGTTCTCCCATCGTAAAGAATTGCTTTTCCATCAAGCGGCAAACCCGCTCTTTTAAGCTCTGATACTATTTTTTCCTCATTTACTTCTTCAAAAACCGGCATCCCGATTTTTTCTCCCAAAGTACTTGCCGCCCATCCCAAATGCGCTTCCAAAAGCTGTCCTAAGTTCATACGCGCAAGGACTGAAATTGGCGAAATGATAATATCAACAGGCGTTCCATCTGCTAAATGCGGCATGTCAACTTCCGGTAAAATTTTTGAGATAACTCCTTTGTTTCCGTGTCTGCCGGCAAGTTTATCTCCAATTACAACGTGCCTTAATTGCGCAACTTCAACAATTATTTTGCGTAGTGTCCCGGGTTCTAATTCATCGCCCTTTTTCCTGTCTAAAACCTGAACACTGACAACCGTTCCTCTTTCTCCATGAGGCATTCTTAAAGATGTATCTCTAACTTCTCTTGCTTGTTCTCCAAATATAGCTCGGAGTAATCTTTCTTCTGCAGAAAGCTCGGTTTCGCCTTTTGGCGCAATTTTTCCAACTAAAATGTCGCCGGGGCTTACTTCCGAACCGACAACAACTACTCCGTCTTCGTCCAAATTTGCCAAATCTTCTTCAGAAACGTTTGGAATATCCCTGGTTGTTTCTTCAGGTCCTAATTTTGTTTCAACAACCGCTGATTCATGTTTTTCAATATGAATTGATGATAAAATATCTTCTTTAACAAGTCTTTCCGAAATAACAATTCCGTCTTCATACCCAAGTCCGTCAAAAGACATGTAAGCGATTAAAAGATTTTGTCCTAATGCCAATTCACCTTTTTGCGAAGCCGGTCCGTCAATTAATAAATCTCCTTTTTTAACTTTTTGGCCTGATTTAACCATTGTTCTTTGGGTGTAAGCTGTTGCCTGGGAAGTTCTTTTAAAAGAATCTACAAAATAAGTTACTTCTTCGCCTTTTCCCTTGCCTTTTAAAATAACTTTATTTGCATCCGCGTATTCAACTTCTCCGTCAAACGGCGCGTAAATAACTCTTCCCATCATTTTAGAAATTGAATTTTCCATTCCTGTCCCGACAACAGGGCTTGAAGGATTTATTAAAGGAACTGCCTGACACTGCATGTGGGTTCCCATCAGCGCTCTGTTTGCTTCATCGTGTGAAACAAAAGGAATAAGAGATGCCGCGCTACCGACAACCTGCCTTGGAACAACGTCGACATATTGAATATTTGCCTTATCTGTTTCGATAAATTCACCCTTATGTCTTGCCGGAACTCTTTCGCTTATAATCCTATCTCCTTCCAAAACACCAGAGTGGGTAACATAGTGTTTTTGCTCATCGTCTGCTGATAGATAAACAATTTCACTCGTTGCTTTTGTAATTATGTCTTTTCCTTTTTTCTCATGGATAACTTTTCTGTAAGGCGCTTCTAAAAAGCCAAACTTATTTACTATTGTATACAAAGCCATGTAAGTAACTAAACCGATATTAGGTCCTTCCGGACTTCTGATTGGGCAAACTCTTGAATATTGGGAGCTGTTGATATCGCGGATAGAAAAAGCCGCTCTTTCTCTTGAGATTCCGCCTGTTCCCATAACAGTTAATCTATTTAAATTATCTACTTCGGATAAAGGATTTGTCTGGTCTAATATGGTTGAAAGCTGGGAAGTTCTGAAAAATTCATTAATTGAAGCCATAATCGGCCTTGCGTTGATAAGTCCGCCAATTGAAATAGGTACATCGGGCTGGATTAAACTCATTCTTTCTTTAACGCTTCGCTCAAGCCTTAATGCTCCGATTCTAAAAGCGGTTGTTGCAACTAGTTCCCCAACGCATCTGATGCGTCTGTTTGCCAAAGAATCAATGTCGTCAACGCCTGATTCTTCCTTAGCAAGCTTAATTAAACTGCTTATTGTTCCTACAATATCTTCAAGCGTTAATATTCTTGTATCTTGACTTGGCGCTTTAAATCCTTCTACGTCTTGTAATTTTTTATTCGTTTTATATCTTCCGACTGCTCCCAAATCATATCTTCTGTTATTAAAAAAAGTTCCCAGGAAATTTTCTCTTACTTTATCTAAAACTACCGGCTCCCCGGGATGCATTTTTCTAAATATTTCAATTAATGCTTCGTCTGAATTTTGAGTCGTATCTTTTAATAATGTGTTTTCTATAAATTGTGTTTTTCCGTTTATTTCTGCTGCACTAAATCTCGCTTTTAATTCTTCGTTTGCGGAAATTCCCAAAGCTCTTAAAAAAGTTGATGCCAAAAACTTTCTTCGTCTGTCGATTTTTACCATTATGGTTTCGTGTCTTGTAGTTGTAAATTCTAACCAGCTGCCGTGAATCGGTCTTATTTCAGCATTATAAAGCGTTTTTCCGGTTACGTTATCTTTAGTTGCTGTAAAGAAAACTCCGGGGCTTCTGACTAACTGGTTTACAACTGCTCTTTCTATTCCATTAATAATAAAAGTCCCCCTGTTGGTCATTTGGGGGATGTCTCCTAAAAATACTTCCTGATCATAAGAAGCATTGGTCTTCTTGTTAATAAGCGTTGCGTTAACGTAAAGCGGCGCGTCAAAAGTTACGCCTTTTGATAATGCGATTTCAGGTATAGTTGAGGATTTTCCTAATCTATAATCTTTTAATTCAAGCGTCCAGTTTTTTTCTGTAAAATCTTCTATTGGTGATATTTCGTCCAAAACTTCTTTGATGCCTTTTTCCAAAAACCATTGATATGACTGTTTTTGTACTTTTAGTAAATCTAATTGCGGAAGTAAAGAGAAGTCTTTTCCCCAATTTATTCTAATGCCATCCTTATTGTCGTTTGCGCTTTTTTTAGCCATCTATTAATTATTAAAATTTAATCTTATAGGTTTCTTGATAACACCAAAAAAATGGCAAAGGCTCTTCACCTTTTCCATTTATTCCTATAGAGTCTTAAGTTTATACAAAAAAACTCCGCCTGTGTCAAGGGGGAAGTTAGCGGCCTCTATTTTCTCCCGCCCAAGTTACAAATGTAAAGACTTTATTTCCGTTTCCAAAATCCCTTTCAAAAAGCGAAGTTCTTTTATCGCTTGAGGTTCTTATTTCTCTTCCTAATGTTGATAAATCATTATGGTCTACCTCGAATCTGGCTGAACTAAGGGTATTTTTGATAGTTGTTGTTAAATCAAGATGAGCGTAAATTTCACTAAGCATCTCAAAGTCGTGCAGGTTTGGATGCTGATTTGGTGTTGGATCGGATGTATAGTCCATGCACGTTCCAAGAGGCGGATTATTAAAATCCTCATCCTGGTGATCAAGTCCCAGAGTATGTCCAACTTCCTGGCACATCACTAAATTTCTCCATGCAGGCGTATTATAAGTAGAAGTATTAAAATACGTATCATTTACTTTTACAACACCTTGAGTAATATGCAGTCCGCTTACCCAGATGCTTGCAACTCCAAGCCAGCCGTTATTGCCATATTTTGAGTTGCAAACCTCAACTCTTCCCGATGTTGCTTTACAGTTTTTATTGAATACTCTGCCGGCAACAAGTGTTGTATCTAAAACATTCGAAGCGCTCCAGTCAGACGAAGTCGTATTTAAATACCTATCCCAAAGCGAAGAAACATTATCCCCAAGGTTTAAGTTAAAGGGGTTCGCGGTTCTTGCCCAATGATATCCTCCCCAAGAGTGGCTTGCATTTGCTTTAAATGCAAATAAAAATGCGGAAAGAAAAAAGATTAACAATCCAAATGCCAAAATTCTAATTTTCATAGAATATAAGTACAATCTAGCACTTCTTTCAAAAATTTGCAAATTTTTCCTTAAAAAATGTAACTAAGGAAGGGACTCGCAGGCTAACCCATCATGATCTGCATCAAGCTTATGCGGATCGCTTGCAGGTCCTCCTTGAGAAATAAAGAAAGTTTGAGCTTTAGCATGCGTTGCAAAATCAGAACAATCTTTATCTCCTTCGGAATAAGTTGTGGCTGATTCAACGGAATTTTGAGGAAAACTTTGTTTAAGTGAACTTGTGGGAATTACCGGAGTTAAAGTAATTGGACAAGCTCCCCAAAGGCCCAAATTATTTTCTCTTGCATATTTTTCAAAATTATTAAACTTTTCAAGCATTTTTGTCGGATACTTCTTATAGGAAAACGCAAATCCCTGCTTTACCATTTCTCCGTTTATAAAAGTTGCCTTGCTATCGGGTAAATATACATAGCGCAAGAGCCTTTTATATTTATCTCTGTTTCCCTGTGTTTTGTCGTCAATCAGTTTTACAAACTTTCCCAAAACAAAAGATTTCATTTTATCCGAAGCCGCTTTGCCAAAACACTGAACCGGTTTTCTTACATCAACTGTTTCAGGTGTATCGATTCCTAAAAGCCTGACGCTTTCGTTTTTTCCTCGAATACTAGCTGTTATGGTATCTCCGTCAACAACTTTAACAACTTTAAATAGTTTTTTCTTATCCATTTCCGTTTCTTGATAAGAAAAAGCGGGTTTGATATTAAAAGCAGATAAGAAAAGTGCGAAAAATAGAGTAAAAAAGAGTATTTTTTTCATATCCTTAAGTTTATTTATGTACCCTCATTCTACTACTATGATATTATTTTTGCATGGATAAGAATTATTTTGTATACATAGTTAAATGCTCCGACAGCTCCTATTACACGGGCGTTGCGACTAATCTTGAAAAAAGAATAAAAGAACACAATGGACAATTAAAAGGCGGAGCTAAGTATACAAGAGGAAAAGCACCTGTGGTTTTAAAACATTTTGAAAAGTTTGAAACAAGAAGTCTGGCGTTAAAAAGAGAAGCAGAAATTAAAAAAATGCAAAGAAGCGAAAAACAAGCTCTAATCTCCTAATTTCTGCTCCCCCTTCTCCGCCAGCTGGCGGATTCAGCGGGACAAGTATAATTTATAGAGTTAGCCTGATATAATAAGAATATGAGTGCAAGGGAATTAATTGATATTTATATAAGTTTTTTTGAAAAACGCGGGCACAAACAAATTGCAAATTCGCCGCTAGTTCCCCAAAACGATTCAACTACCCTTTTTACTTCAAGCGGCATGCAGCCATTAGTTCCTTATCTTTTAGGAGAAGCACATCCCAGCGGGACCCGCTTAGTAAATGTGCAAAATAGCTTTCGCGCGTTGGATATAGAAGAGGTCGGAGATAACAGACATACGACATTTTTTAGAATGCTTGGAAACTGGAGTTTGGGCGACTACTTTAAAGCAGAGGAAATCCCCTGGCTTTGGGAATTTCTAACTGTTGAACTTAATCTTCCGAAAGAAAAACTTTATATTACGGTTTTTAAAGGTTTTGGGGGAATTGAAAAGGATAACGAGTCGTTTGAGATTTGGAAAAAATTGGTACCGGATGAAAGAATATTTTTTGCAGGCGTTGATAAAAATTGGTGGTCTCGCTCCGGAGTTCCCGATAACATGCCTATTGGCGAGCCCGGAGGTCCTGACACAGAGGTTTATTATAGATTCGATGAGCTAGAACACGACAAAGAATGTAAAGATAATCCCGTAGAGTGTGAATGCGGAAAATTTTTAGAAATCGCCAATGCTGTTTTTATGCAATATATAAAAACCTCCCCCTCCGCTAAAGCTTCGGAGGGAAAAGGAAAAAGTTCTTTTGAGCTTTTGCCAAAACAAAATGTTGATTTTGGCGGAGGTTTGGAAAGATTATTAGCTGCAGTTGAAAATAAAAGCGATATTTTCCAAACTTCCCTATTTTCCCCAATTATTAAAGCGGTTGAGGATGAAACAGGAAAATCTTATCTTAATAATTCTAAAGAAATAAGAATAATTACAGATCATCTAACCGCTTCCTGTTTTATTTTAGCAAGCAATATTTTGCCCTCTAATAAAGAACGAGGATATATTTTAAGAAGGCTATTAAGAAGAACTTTTGATAACTTTAATCTTTTAGAAGGAGAAAATATTTCTTTTGTTTTAGAAAAAATTGCTGAACAATACAAAGATACTGACCCTGCTTTGCAGGAAAAATTTGAAAGAATAAAATTATCAATTTTAGAAGAAGAAACTAAATATAAAAACGTCAGAAAAATAGCAGCTGATTTTATTATTAAAAAGTATCCTTCGGCAGGCTCAGGACAAGCTGCAGATGATAGCGCGGCACCCGTTAGAGAAATTTCAGCCGATGACGCTTATACCCTTTATTCAACTCACGGCTTATCTCCAACCCAAATAAAAAGTTTAGGCTATGTTTTTGATGATAAAAAATTTGCCGATTTAATGGAAAAACATAAAGAATTATCAAGAACTGCATCTTCAGGCATGTTTAAAGGAGGCTTAGCAGATACTTCTGAACTAACTGTAATGGGACATACCGCAACTCATCTTTTACATCAGGCTTTAAGGGATGTTTTGGGGAATCATGTTTTCCAAACAGGTTCCAATATTACAAGCGAAAGAGTTAGATTTGATTTTAATTTCGACAGAAATCTAAGAGAAGAAGAAATTAAAAAGGTAGAAGATATTGCTAATGAAAAAATCAAAGAAAATTTGCCTGTACATTTTGAAATGATGCCGCTTAAAGAGGCAAAAAAACTGCCCGCAATCGGGCTTTTTGACGATAAATATGCTAAAGACGTAAAAGTCTATTTTGTAGGAGATTATTCACGTGAATTCTGCGGCGGGCCGCATGTTGAGTTTACAGGAGTAATTAAAAAGTTTAAAATAGTAAAGCAGGAGAATATCGGAAAAGGACAAAGGCGTTTGTACGCAAAAGTTGCTGACCAAATATGAAATTACCCATATCCTTTACTAAAGAGAAAAAAGAAAATTCCCAAGTATTCCTGGCACTTGTGCTAAGAAACGAAAAAGTAACCTCTGTAATTTTTGAAAAAATAGGAAACGCAATTAAATATATAAGCCACGACGAAGAATATTTTAAAAACACGATAGAAGACGCAGAAAGCGAAGAATTTTTAGATACCCTGGATAAAGTTATTACATCTGCCGAAACTGCCCTTCCTGAAAGTGTAGAGACAAAAAAAACAATTTTTGGTCTTAAAGAAAATTGGGTGGAAGACGGGAAAATAAAAAAAGAATATTTGGAAAAATTAAAAAAAGCATCAGATGAACTTTCTTTAGAGCCTATTGGATTTCTCGTTAGTTCTGAAAGCATTATTAATTTAGTCACCAAAGAAGAAGGCGCTCCGATTACGGCAATTTTGGCAGACGTTGGTAAAAAATATATTACGGTTTCCTGGGTAAAAGGAGGCAAAGTTCTTGAAACAAGATCATCGGAAATTCACCAATCAGCCTCTTATACGGTCGATACACTTTTAAAACATTTTCAAAGCCCGGGAAATCTTCCGGCAAGAATTATTTTACTCGATAGCGAAGAAGACGAACTGACACAGGAATTTATTTCCCATCAATGGAGTAAGAGTTTAGCGTTTTTACACCTTCCTCAAATTGCAAGCTTACCCGAAGACGCTTCTGTTAAAGCAGTACTGCTTGGCGCCGCAACGCAAATGGAAACACAGCTTCTATATGACTCATCTAAGGACATAGACTATAAGCGGCCTGCAAAAATAATTCCCGACGAAATTGAAAAGCCGGGGGAAGAACAAAAATCAAGTCTCGATTATGTCAGCGAAGATTCTTCTATGGAGTTTTTCGGGTTCGTGGAAAACAGTGATGTTGCAAAAACACAACTTCCCCAAAAAAAAATTGATGAAAATATCCCCGAAAGTTTAGTAGAAGAAAAAACCGAAAGTATTCCCGAAGACGTTAAGCTGGAAGAGGAAAAAAAGCAAGGTTTTGCCGTAAACGCGCTTATTGTTTCCGAAAAAATAAAAAAATTTCTCATGGAACTTCCTGCTGCTTTTAAAAAGCCGGGTTTTAATTTTAATTTTCTTTCACTTTTAAAATCGGGCAACAAAAAGATTTTGGCAGTTTTAGGAATAGTCGTTCTTTTATTTGCCGCTTTATTCTATCTTTATTTATTTAAGGTAAAAGCAACAATAGATGTTTTTGTAATCCCCAAAGAAGATGAAAAAACTGCGTCTGTAACTTTTTCCTCGGTTTCTTCAACAGATATTAAAAATAGCGTTATTGCATCGCAATTTGTTTCGGTAACGGAAGAAGGTTCACTAACTCGCTTAGCAACCGGAAAAAAAGATATCGGAAATCCTGCCAAAGGAAAAGTAACTGTTTTTAATATATCGGATAGCGCGATAAGCCTTGCAGCAGGAACTGAGATAATTTCTGCAAACAAACTCAAATTTACCTTAGATACAGCGGTTAAAATTGCATCCGGCTCTTCGGACCCATTAAATCCAAAATCCTCTACTGCTGATGTAAACGTAACTGCGGATGAAATAGGTCAGGAATATAATCTTCCATCGGGCACTAAATTTACAATCGGTTCAAACTCGAGTGTTGCCGCAAAAAATGACAGCGCTTTTTCCGGAGGAAGCAAAAAACAAGTTACTGTTGTTTCAAAGGATGATTTAGATAAACTTTTGGAAGATTTACCAAAATCCCTGGAAGATAAGGCAAGAGTAAGCATTAAAACAAAAGTAGAAAGCGGCAAAACAATTTTAAATACATTTGTTGATAAGGTTGTTGAAGATAAAAGTTTTGATAAAAAAGAAAGCGACCAGGCAAACCAGGTAACTTTAAAAGGAACGGTTATTTTTAAAGCCGCTTCCTATACAAATTCCGACATTGAGACTTTTGCCTCTTCACTTTTTAGCTCATCCGATACGGAAGTACAAAGCGGAAACTTAGAAATTAGCGCAAAAAATATAGTTGTTGAAAAAAACAATGACGTTAACGCGGACTTAACTATAAAAGCAAAAATATTTCCTAAAGTTGATAAAAATTCTTTGCTAAAACAAATTAAAGGTGTTTCTTTGCAAAAAGCAAAAAATATCTTGAGCAATTTAAATCAGGTTACAAACGTTAAAGTTTCTTTGTCCCCAAATATTCCTTTTCTTCCTAAAAATATGCCAAGGGACACCAAAAACATAATACTTAACTTTACTTCAAATTAATGGGCAAAATTTACTACAAATTGGACAATAAATTAAATGGTAAAAAATTGATGCGTCTTTTTGGGTTTTTAGCACTTTTCCTAGGGCTTGCTATGATTATCTACGTTTTTCTTCCGCTTTTGTCATGGCAAATATATTTTGCGCCTGTTTTTGCTAACCAAAACATTACCTCTCCAATTCCTAAAAACGGAGTTATTGCTAAAAACTCTGTAAAAACTCTTTTAACAGGAGCGGCAAATTCTTTAACAGGCATTGATTACACTAACGCTAATAATTGGTTCCCGAATTATAAATTTCAAAAAGGAGAAATTCCTAAAATCCAATTTTATACAATTTCTATCCCAAAACTTAAAATTAAAAATGCAGTTGTTTCAACAGTTGATACAAATTTAAAAAAGAATTTGGTTAATTATTTTGGTACAGCTATCCCCCCGGCCAAAGGAAATGCGGTAATTTTTGGGCACTCAACACTTCCCCAGCTTTATAACGAGAAAGATTATA
>JBBUCX010000010.1:0-19374 GCA_038057595.1 Patescibacteria group bacterium | reverse complement strand
TCTGTTTTTGCAACGTCAATGCTAAAGGTCTTATTGTTGATGGTTAAAGACGGGGCATTTTTATTTAAGGGTATATTTATTGCTAAAATAAGAAATGCTATTAGAGCAAATAAAATAACAATTGATTTTTTCATAGATTCAATGTACTCACTATGACCCTGAGCAAAGTCGAATGGGTCATTTGTCAAAATTTTTGGAAATAATTTCCGCAAGCTTACTGGTAGATTTATTTTCAATTCTGTTAATAACATAAGCAACTTTTGCGTTAATTCTTTTTGCCTGTCTTTTGTTATGAATTTCCTGCGGGTCGTTTTTCGTAATTGCGATCACATCGGGTTTTAATTTGTAAACTATTTCATCATAATCCTTATTTGAATTCATATTTCTAAGGGAAACGACGTAGTCAACGCAAGACAGAGAAGCTAAAATTTCTGCCCTGTCAGTTTGAGTGTTTATAGGTCTTTTTCTGCCTTTTAATTTCTTAGTAGTTTTATCGCTTTCAAGAAGAATAAATAAAAAGTCTCCGGTTTTTTTTGCTTTTTCTAAAAACCTTATGTGTCCTACATGCAGAATGTCAAAACAGCCTCCTGAAATGACAACAGTTTTGTTTTTTTGTCTAATTTCTTTACAAATTATTTCCGCTTTTTTAATATCAACTATTTTTTTATTCACTCTTTTGTCCCTTTTAGAAAAATTGCCTGCCAAGGCTGGTAGCTAGATACAAATTTATCGAAAATTATTGTTTTCCCATTCTTAGTTACGGTTCTTGTAAAATAAACATTTGCCCCGGGCGCGGCAAAATCTGTTTGTTTAATTTCCCCTTTGGGAAGAGTCGGATCATCTTGATAGATGTCAGGAGGTGCCGGTCTTACGTTAGAAATAACAGGTTTAGTCATTGTGACTGTTCTTCCATCTTTTGTTCCGTATAAATAGAAAGACAGCGAATAATTGTAAGGATTAAATTCGCTTTGGATTAATATATAATTTGGCGTGTCATTTTTAAATCTAAGATCAACAGTTGGTACAAAAATAGTTGCATCAAAGCCGGGGGGTGAATCCTGCTCATAATAACCAACCCTATAGGCATGTGCATATCTTTCAACTATAGGAAGACCGGCATTTAAAAGAGCTCTGAAAAAAGTCGTGGAAACCTGGCAAACGCC
The DNA here is from genome assembly GCA_038057595.1 of Patescibacteria group bacterium. Lineage (GTDB taxonomy): Bacteria > Patescibacteriota > Microgenomatia > Levybacterales > UBA12049 > JACRFQ01. The sequence continues at coordinate 18,211 of JBBUCX010000010.1, read as the reverse complement.
CCCTCCGTCTCCAAGTACTGTTTTTCCGCTTTGTATTATATATGCTTGTTTGTATCCGGTAAAAGAGGAAACATCCCCCAAAGCTTTATCGAAAGAAAAAACTTCACCCGGCGCAACCAAAATTCCATTTATCCTTGTCGCTGCTAAATTTATATTATAAATTCTGCTTGGAATTGAATGATAAAAAAGCGAATGTCCTTGTCCAATTAATTCTTTTATACCCAAACTATTTGCTTCATCTGTTGTAATGTCCGGTTCAATTTTTCTTACAGGAATAGGTATTATTATTACTGTTTTCTTTTTTGAAGACATTACGCTTAGCGCTTGCGAGTCAAGCCTTGTGTTTAGTAAATCAAAATCAATAATTTGTCCCTCTACGGATGGTCTAAAAGCTGTCACCTTATTATTTTCAAATTTAAAAAGAGCATCAATTGGTTTTCTTTCAATCTTTTTTGAAATAGGTTCTATTAATTCCTGAAATTTGTCCTGGCTATAGGTATGTATAACAGGAAGATAAACACCGGATGTGTATGCTTTTAGCATAAGACTAATGTTAGATAAATTATTTTCCGACCGCCCAATGCTGTAAGCTTGTTCAGAAGAAAGGTTTTTATCATAACCAAAATCAATCTGTTTTGCGGAAATTGTAGCAATTCCATAATCGCTTGTTAAAACAAAAGAAGTATTTTCTATAAGAGAATTTTTGTAAGCAAAATAATCGACAACATCTCGCTTGGTCTTCCCGCCAAAATTCACATTATTTAAATAAACTCCCGGATATATTCTATTTTCATAAAATTTTTGATATGTCAGAAATCCAAAGCCTGATATAAACAGAAAAGATAAAAATGCCCCGGTTAAAAACCAAAAGGTAATTTTGGATATATGGATAAGTTTTTTATAGTGTTTTAGTTTTTTTATTTTAAATTTTTTTTGGGAAAAATTAATCTTCATTGATTATCTTTTATATTTGGTATTATACTATATATTAGCTATGGATAATGTTTTGAAGCTTATAGGGAATTTTAATCAAAGTCAGGAGCAGGTAACTAAGGCCCAGCCTGTACCAGGGGGAACTCCTTCCATGCCTTCGCAATCAAACCTACCGCCTGTTTCTTTCTACCAGTCAAACGGTAAAAACCCTTCTCCACTTGGAAAGTTTAAAAAATTATTAAAATTTTTATTAGGTTTTATTCTAATTGCAGGGTTAATAGCAACAGTTATTTTAGTGGTTTTACCACAAATAACAAAAATTCCTTTTGGTGGACGGGCAACTTTAACATACTGGGGATTGTGGGAGGATAGCAATATAATGGAGGGGATAATTTCAGATTTTGAAAGGGAAAATCCGGGAATCAAAGTAGAATATTCTAAACAAGACCCAAAACAATACAGAAATAGGCTTTTAACCAGAATAAATAGCAATACAGGCCCTGATATTTTCAGGTTTCATAACACTTGGTATTCTATGCTTTCAGGAGTTTTGCTTCCTATCCCGGAAGACGTTATTTCTAAAGAAGAGTTTGCAAGAAATTATTACCAGGTTACGGAGAAGGACTTAATAAAAAACGGCGCTATTTATGGTATTCCTTTAGAAATTGATACTCTTGCGTTATTTATTAATAACAATCTTTCTCAAGCAGCAGGTTTAAGCACTCCGGCGACATGGAATGATTTTATTAATAATGCAAGAGCAATGACTGTAAAAGATGAAAACGGCAAGATATTAACAGCAGGTGCTGCTATCGGTACTTACAAAAACGTTACGCACGCTCCTGATATTTTATCCTTGTTATTTCTTCAAAACGGGGTAGATTTTAACAATATTGAAGGTTCGTCGGATAGAGTTCAGGGGGCTTTGAGTTTTTATACGTCTTTTGCAACCGATGAAAATAATGTTTGGGATAATACTCTTGATTCTTCAATTCTTGCTTTTTCCAAAGGAACTTTGGGAATGTTTTTTGGATACTCATGGGATTATTTTACTATAAAACAGTTTAATCCAAATCTTTCTTTTCAAATTGTCGGAGTTCCGCAGCTTCCGGGTCAGAATACGACTCTGGCAAGCTATTGGGCAGAGGGGGTTTCTTTAAAAAGCAAACATCAAAAAGAAGCGCTCCTTTTTATGAAGTTTTTAGCTAAAAAAGATACTGCTACTAAGCTTTATCAATCACAAGCAAAAACCAGGGCTTTTGGCGAGCCGTATGCCAGAGTTGATCTTGCCGATACGCTAAAAGCAAATCCGGATGTTTATACTTTTGTTTTTCAGGCACCGAGCGCTTCGTCGTCTATTTTTGTGGATAGCACTTTTGATGAAGGATTAAACCAAGAGGCAAATACTTATTTAGAAAATGCAATTAATGCAATTACAGAAAATAATAATTCTATTCAAACTGCTACGCAAGATTTTTCAAAAGGATTAATACAGGTTCTTCAAAAATATGGGCAGTAACGAAAAGTCTATTTTAAAAACACTGCTCTACGCCGACATTTTTAATTTCCCTTTAAAAAAAAACCAAATATGGAAGTTTTTAATATCGGATAAAAAAGTCAGTAAGAAGTCTTTATTTAAAAACACCCTTAAGTTAAATAAGTTTGTAGAATTTAAAAACGGTTATTTTTTTATAAAAGGTAAAAGTAAACTCATTAATTTAAGGAAAAAGAGAGAAAAAGAGAGCCTAAAAAAATTATTAAAAGCAAAGGCAATAATCAATAAAATTTCTTTTATTCCAACATTAAAGCTAATAGGTATAAGCGGAGCGCTCTCGATGAAAAATTCCGATAAAAATGACGACATAGATCTATTTGTAATAAGCAAAAAAGGCTTTGCCTGGACTACAAGATTTACGCTTGTTTTAATATTAATTCTTCTTAGAAGTTATAGGCATAAAAATAGTCAAAGTTTTACCGATAAAATTTGTTTAAATATGATTGTAGATGAAGACAATATTGTTTTCAAAAAAAACAATCAAAACTTATATACAGCCCACGAAATAGTTCAATTAATTCCTGTTTTAGATAGGGATAGCACTTATGAAAAATTTATTGCCAAAAACAGTTGGGTAAAAAAATATTTAGCAAACTCATCTATTATTAAAAAAAGTGATGTGATTAAAAAAGAAAATATTTTAGACAGTTTATTTATTAATATTCTTAAAATAATTTTTTTAGAAAATATCCTTAAAATTATTCAAACAAGATACATGAAGAAAAGTATCACAAAAGAAATTATAAAAAAAGGTTTTTTGGCTTTTCACCCGTTTGACTATAACGCGTATGTTCTAAAAGTTTATAAGAAGAATTTAACCTCAATTCTAATACTAGAGGGCATTGACAAAAAAAATGGTTTACTATATCATTCTTAAGGTAAATTAATTGTATTTATTTTATTATTCCCTCTAGTTAAAATATCAGAGGGATTTTGTTTTAAATAGGAGTTGTTTATGGACGCAAGAAAAATTTATTTAACAAAAGAAGGTTTAGACGAGCTTAAAAAAGAACATGAAGGGCTTATTAAGGTTAAAAGACCGGATATATTAGAGCGTGTTTCTCAAGCAAGAAGCATGGGAGATTTATCTGAAAACGCAGAGTACGTTGCCGCAAGAGAAGAATTGTCTTTTATTGACGGAAGAATTGACGAGCTTGAGGAATTAATAAAACAAGCTGTTTTAATCCAGGAAACACATAGTAAAGGTCAGGTAAAGCTCGGTTCAACAGTCACAGTAACTATTAAAGGTAAAAAAGAGGTATTTACAGTAGTTGGTGAATGGGAAGCAGATCCTCATGAAAAGAAAATTTCTCATGAGTCTCCTCTTGGAAAAGCGCTTCTTGGTAAAAAAGTCGGAGAAAAGGTTGAAGTAGAAGCTCCGGCAGGAATAGTTATTTACACAATTGCTTCTGTAAGCTAAAATAAAAGGCATGCCTCAACAAGATTTCTATAAAAAACTAGAATCAGCAGTTTCTTCAGCTAAAGCCCCATACGTAATTGAGTCGGGAGAAGGCGCATATTTAAAAATCAATGGAGTTAATAAATTGAATTTTTGTTCAAGTCATTATTTAGGCTTAGCGGTTGATAAAAGATTATCGGGTGCGGTAAAAAGCGCTGTTGAAAAATATGGTATTGGCACAGGCTATCGTACTCTTGCGGGGACACATGTGCTTCATATTCAACTTGAAGAGGCTCTAGCGCATTTTAAAGGCGCAGAAGCAGCAATTGTTTTACAGGGCGGGTATATGGCAAATTGTGCCGCAATCCAGACAATTATTGGCAAAGAAGATATTGTAGTCTCGGATGAATTGAATCACGCTTCAATTATTGATGCCATTAGGCTTTCGCAGGTTGTCAATAAATTTATCTATAAACACGGGGATATGTTTGATCTTGAAGATAAATTAAAGCAGGCAGTAAAACTTTCCAAAACTCCAAAGACAGATGGACAAACACCTTTAATACTTATAATAACCGACGGAGTTTTTTCTATGGATGGGGATTTAGCAAAGCTTCCGGAGATTGTAAAATTAGCTAAAAAATATAATGTTTTAACCATGGTAGATGATGCGCATGGTGAAGGGGTTTTGGGGAAAGGCGGAAGAGGGGTTGTTGACCATTTTAATTTACATGGACAAATTGATATTGAGGTTGGAACTTTATCAAAGGCTTTTTCTGTAATCGGTGGTTTTATTACAGGTAAAAAAGTTTTAATAGATTTTTACAAACAAAAAGCTAGACAATTTTTATTTTCTAATGCTTTAACCATTCCGGATACAGCTGCCTTAACAGAAGCAGTAAGGATTTTAGAAGAATCTGATGTTTTAGTTAAAAAACTTTGGGATAATGCAAATTATCTAAAAGCCGAATTTAAAAAATTAGGATTTAATACCGGAAACAGTGAAACACCCATAACACCTGTCATACTTGGCGATGAAAATATTGCTAAAGATTTTAGTGCTAAATTATTTGAAGAAAATGTTTTTGCAACTCCAATTGTTTTTCCGATGGTTGCAAAAGGAAAAGCAAGGATAAGGGTAATTCCTTCTGCTTCTCATTCAAGGGAAGATTTGGATTTGGGTATTAAAGCTTTTGAAAAAATTGGGAAGCAAATGAAAATTATATGAGCAAAAAGATTTTAGTAACCGGCGCATTTGGACAAATAGGTTCAGAACTTGCTCCTGCTTTATACAAAGAATTTGGAAAAGATATGGTTATTGCAATGGGACACTTAAATGTTAGTTCTGATTTTAACGGAATTTTAGAAAAAGCAGATACAAGAGATAAGGATGCAATTCTTAAAATAATTAAAAAATATGATATTGGGACTATTTATCATTTAGTTTCACTTCTTTCTGCAAAAGGAGAAGTTGATCCAAGTTTAACATGGGATATTAATATGAATGGGCTTAAAAATATACTTGATTTGGGAGTTGAATTTAATCTTAAAATATTCTGGCCAAGTTCTATTGCAGCGTTTGGTTCTACAACACCAAGAGATAATACTCCGCAAAACACAGTGCTTGAGCCAACTACAATGTATGGGGCTACAAAATCTGCGGGAGAGGGTTTATGCCGTTATTACAATAAAAAATATGGTTTAGATGTAAGATCTATTAGATATCCGGGTATTATTTCCTGGAAAACTCCTCCTGGTGGTGGAACAACCGATTATGCTGTTGCTATTTTTTACGATGGTATTAAAACAGGTAAATATGAATGTTTTGTAAGAGAAGATACAAAGCTTCCAATGATGTATATAGATGATGCAATTAAGGCAACAATAACCTTAATGAAGGCAGATTTAAAAAGTATTAAGGATTGGGATAGTTATAACATTGCAGCTGTTAGTTTTATGGCAAAAGAGTTGGAGCAGGAATTAAAAAAATATATTCCCAATCTAGCTGTTACTTATAATCCCGATAATAGACAAAAAATAGCTGATTCATGGCCAAAATCAATTAATGATGAAAGAGCAAGAAATGATTGGGGATGGAAGCACGAATACGATCTTCCTAAAATAACTAAAGTTATGGTAGAAAATTTACGTCAAATCCTCAAATAAGTTATAATTATCGTATGTTCTGGGCTGATAGTGTTGCAAGAGAATTAAAAAAAAGAAAACTTCCTCTTGAGTGGGTTGATGATATGAAAACTCCTTCGGGGAAAATTCATGTAGGAGCTTTGCGTGGAGTAGTGATTCACGATTTGGCTTTTAAAGCTCTCAAAGATGCTGGTGTTAAAGCAAAATATACTTATATTTTTGATAATCATGATCCAATGGATGGTTTACCAGTTTATCTTCCGAAAGAATACGAAAAATATTTAGGTTTGCCTCTTTTTAAAGTTCCGTCTCCCGAAAAGGGATTTGCAAATTACGCCGAGTTTTATGCAAAAGATTTTATAAATGTTTTTACAAAAATTGGCTGCGAACCGGAAATTCTATGGGCAACTGAAATTTATGAAAGCGGAAAAATGAATGATTCTATACAAGAAGTTTTAGATAAAACAGAGGAAATTAAAAAAATTTATGAAGAATTATATAAAAAACCATTAGCAAAGGATTGGTATCCTTTTCAAGCTTATTGTACGAATTGCGGTAAAGTTTCGACAACGCAAGTTATAGCTTGGGACGGAAAAGAAGTTAGTTTTGCATGCAGGGTTGATAGGCTTGATTGGACAAAGGGATGTGGCTTTGAAGGTAAAATATCGCCTTTTAGTTCAAAAGGACAAATTGCCGGAAAACTTCCTTGGAAAATAGAATGGGCAGTAAAATGGAAAATTGTCGGAATAACGGTTGAAGGAGCAGGCAAAGACCATATGAGCAAAGGCGGTTCTCATGATTTAGCCTCTCAAATTTGTAAAAGAATAATAAATTACCCCGTTCCATATCCTCTTTCCTATGAATGGTTTTTAATAGGAGGGAAAAAAATGTCAACTTCTAAAGGTGTAGGTTCAACTGCTTCTGAAATGCTTGATATTCTTCCGCCAGAATTAATCCGTTTCTTAATGGTAAAAACAAAAATAGAACAACAAATTAATTTTGATCCTTCTGAAAAAAATACAGTGCCAAATCTTTTTGATGATTATCAAAAGGCTGCGGATGCATACTTCGAAAAAACTAATGATGATTTGGCAAGAAGTTTTGAACTTTCACAAATTCCGCCTCGCTTGTCTTCGGCTTCGCCTCGCAAGCGAACTCTTTCGCTTCGCTCGTCCGTTCCAAAAATTAGATTTTTGGTTTTGGCCCAGTGGGTACAGATGCCAAATATGGAAGAAGAAATCAAAAAGGAAGGATTGGGACCTTGGGTAAAATATGCAAAGAACTGGATTGAAAAATATGCGCCTGAAAGTGAAAAATTTACAATTCAAAAAGAATTACCAAAAGAAGCAGAAAGTTTATCAAAAGAACAAAAAGAATTATTAGGAAAAATCGCAAGTGAGTTAGACAGAAAATGGACAGGAGAGCAGTTTCAGACAAGAATTTATGATATCGGTAAGGAATTAGGATTAAATGGTAAAGAAACTTTTGCCGCAGTTTATCTTTGCCTACTTGGAAAAGATCATGGGCCAAAAGCTGCCTGGCTTATACTCTCTTTAGATAAAGAATTTGTGAAAAAACGATTCGAAGAGGTTTCAAAATATGATTGAAAGACTGGTTTTAGTAAGTGGAAACAAACCAAAAGCTCGTGAGGTTGAAAGAATTATTCATGTTCCAATTGAAATAATAGATGCCGAAATTGAAGAGATTCAAAGCATGGATCCAGAGAAAATAGTTCTTCATAAAGTGAATGAGGCATTTAAAATGGTAGGGAGGCCGGTCATTGTTGACGATGTTTCATTTGAGGTAGAAGTATGGAACGGTTTTCCAGGGCCTTTAATAAAATGGTTGCTTGAGGGTAAAAATGATCCTTCTTTAATGTTGCAAATGTTGGGAGATGAACAAAATCGTAATGCTACCGCAAAGCTATATCTTGGATATCATGATGGGAAAGAATCTCATGTTTTTACTGGAGAAGTTAATGGAACAATTACATATGAAGCAAGAGGAGATAACGGATTTGGATGGGATAGAGTTTTTGTTCCCGAAGGCTTTGATCAAACTTTTGCGGAAATGGACTCTAATATTAAAGACTCTAATATTAAGGATTCTATATCTCACAGAGGAAAAGCTTTAGCAAAATTTAAAGAATATTTAGATAGTCAAAAAAGCTAAATTGCGATATAATTCATATTAAATATGCTCGATATTAAATTTATTAGAGAAAATCCGGAAATTGTTAAAAAGGCAGCTCAAAATAAAGGAATAGATATAGATATTGAACATATTTTAGAAATCGATAATAAACTGCGTGGATTAGACTTAATGGTTCAGAAACTGCGTGAGGACAGAAATAAATTCGCCAAAGCCGCGTCAAACGCGGTTGGTAAGGAAGAGGCTATTAATAAGGGAAAAGAGATTAAAGTACGGCTTGAAAAGCAGGAAAACGCCTTAAAAGCAGTGTCTGAAGAATTAAGAGAATGGCTTTTAAAAATTCCAAATCCAGCTAAAAAAGATGTAAAAATTGGAAAAGATGATTCGGATAACGAAGTAATACGGAAATGGGGAGAAATAAGAAAATTTGATTTTAAGCTTCTTGACCATTTAGATTTAGGAGAAAAGTTAGACATTATTGATGTTAAAAGAGCATCAAAAGTTTCGGGCGCGCGTTTTGGTTACTTAAAAGGTGACGCTGTGCTCTTAGAATTTGCGCTTATACAGCTTGGATTAGAAATGTTAATAAAAGAGGGTTTTATTCCGGTTGTTCCTCCTGTTTTAGTTACAAAAGAAGTTATGAAAGGTTTAGGCTATATGGAAAACGGCGGCGAGGAAGATATGTATCATTTAGAAAAAGACGATATGTATTTAGTTGGAACCGCAGAGCACGCGTTAGTTCCAATGCATAAAGACGAAGTTTTAAGCGCTAAAGATTTGCCAATTAGATATGTTGGATTTTCTTCGGCTTTTAGACGGGAAGCAGGAAGTTATGGAAAAGATACAAAAGGCATTTTACGGGTTCATCAATTCGATAAATTGGAAATGGTTTCGTTTGTTAAAGATGGAGAGGACGATAAGGAACATGAATATTTATTGTCTTTGGAAGAAAAATTATTTAAAGCGCTTGAAATTCCTTACCAGGTTGTTAAAATGTGCAGTGGAGATTTAGGTTTTCCGGCGGCAAGAAAATATGATTTGGAAGCATGGATGCCGGGACAAGGAAAGTATAGAGAAGTAACTTCAGTTTCAACAGTTACTGATTTTCAGTCAAGAAGACTTAACATTAAATACCAGGACGGAAATGATAAAAAGTATGTAAATATTTTAAACGGAACAGGTTTTGCATTTGGCAGAACAATAATTGCAATTTTGGAAAATTATCAAAAAGAAGATGGTAGCATAGAAATTCCAAAAGTTTTACAAAAATATATCGGGAAAAGCACTATAAAAGAGTAAAATCAGCCTCTATAAAATTTGCTGCTAAATCAATCTAAATCACTCAATTTAAAGCAAGTAAAAAATCTTGACAATAAAAATAAAATATCACATTATAATGTTAATTGCTGTTCACCTTTATTTATTTAAAGTTGAGCGAATTTATTAAAGGAGGTGATTCTGTCCATGGCAAAGAAAAAGAAGAAGAAGAAGAAATAGTTGGTAAGTAATTTGGAACATTACCAATTATTACCAATTGATCAATTGGTCCCCTCACATTTAAAAAATGTGAGGGGTTTTTTATGTTCGGGTATGTTAAAATTAACGTATGTTAAATATCTTCGGAAAGTTGTTCGACTCAAACGAAAAAGAAATTAAACGAATATCCCCAATAATAGAAAAAATAAATTCATTGGAAGAAAAGACAAAAAAATTAATAGACAGCGATTTCCCCAAAAAAACCAAAGAATTTAGAGAAAGGCTGGAAGAAGGAGAGCCTTTGGAAAATATTTTACCTGAAGCTTTTGCCTTGGTTAGGGAAGCGTCAAGAAGAACAACGGGCTTAAGGCATTTTGATGTTCAATTAATTGCGTCAACTGCGCTTTTTGAAGGAAAAATCGCAGAACAAAAAACAGGAGAGGGAAAAACTTTATCTGCAACACCTGCTTTGTATCTCCGCGCTTTAACCGGAAAAAACGTTCATTTAGTAACTGTAAACGATTATTTGGCAAGAAGAGATGCGGGCTGGATGGGGCCGATTTTTGATTTTTTAGGTTTAACGGTTTCTTCGATAATTTCGGAAGAATCTTTTATTTTTGATCCAAAACACAAAAATAATGATATCCATGATTTAAGGCTTTTACACCTAAGACAAATCACAAGAAAAGAGGCATACCAAGCTGATATTGTATATGGAATTAATTCTGAATTTGGTTTTGATTATTTAAGGGACAATATGGCCCAAGACAAAGAATCTTTGGTGCAAAAAGGATTTTATTACGCAATAGTTGACGAAGTAGATTCTGTTTTAATAGACGAAGCAAGAACTCCTCATATAATTTCGGCTCCGGATGAAGCCCCAACGCAAAAATATTATGAATATGCAAAATTAGTTGATAAATTAAACTCGGAAATTGATTATAAAATTGATGAAAAATTAAGAACAGCCCATTTAACAGAACACGGAATTGGAAAAATAGAAAAAATTTACGGGATTTCCAATATTTACGAGAAGGATTTTGATACTGTTTATCATTTAGAAGCAGCGCTTAAAGCCCGAACTCTTTTCCATAAAGAAAAAGATTACATTGTTAAAGATAATGAAGTAATTTTAGTTGATGAGTTTACCGGAAGACTAATGATTGGAAGAAGGCTTTCTGAAGGACTTCATCAGGCAATTGAGGCAAAAGAAAATGTGCCGATTCAAAGAGAGTCAAAAACTTTAGCAACAGTTTCGCTTCAGAATTATTTCAGAATGTACGAGCACTTAGCCGGTATGACAGGAACCGCAGTTACAGAAGCGGAGGAATTTCATAAAATTTACAAACTTGATGTTGTTGTTGTTCCAACACATCGGGATATGATAAGAAAAGATTTATCGGACGCAATTTATAAAACAGGCAGAGCAAAAATTTCGGCAGTTGCTACGGAGATTGAAAAAGCAAATAAAAGGGGACAGCCGGTTTTGGTTGGCACAACAGCGATTGATAAAAACGAAATTATTTCGGAACTTTTAAAAAGAAAAGGCATAAAACATGAAGTTTTAAATGCAAAAAACCACGAAAGAGAAGCAGAAATTATTGCAAAAGCAGGAGAAAAAGGAGCTGTAACAGTTGCAACCAATATGGCAGGAAGAGGTGTTGATATTATTTTAGGCGGAGAAACTCCGAAAAATGCCGACGGAAGCGAAAAAAAAGGAGCAAAAGACCGGGAGGCGTGGGAAAAAAAGCACCAGGAGGTTTTGGATTTGGGGGGCTTATATGTAATCGGAACGGAAAGACACGAGTCAAGAAGAATAGATAACCAGTTAAGAGGACGTTCCGGGAGGCAGGGGGATCCTGGGCTTTCGCAGTTCTTTGTAAGTTTAGACGATGACATCATGCGGCTTTTTGGGGGAGACACGATATCGGGATTAATGACTCGTTTTAACATGCCGGAAGATATGCCATTGCAGCACCCGCTAGTATCCCGTGCCATTGAGCAGGCGCAGGTTAAGGTTGAAGGATACAATTTTGACATTAGAAAACACCTGGTTGATTACGATGATGTTTTAAACAAGCAAAGGGAAATAATATACAAAAGAAGACAGGATGTTTTAAATATTGATGATCCTAAAAAAATAAGAGAAGATTTACAGGAAAAAATTCATTCTTCAATTGCGGCAACGGTAGTAATGTACGCGGAAAACTATGAAGAAAAATCTCCGTCTGTTCAAATTGCCGAAAAATTTGGAACTATTGTCCCTTTTGATGAAACTTCTTTAAAACAAATAGAAACGCAACTTGAGCAAGTAAAACCAGTTGAAGAAAAAATTTCGTTTCTTAATAATTTGGCAGATGATATTTACAAAACGCGCGAAAAACAAATAGGAGAAGAGTTGATGAAGCAAGTGGAAAGGTTTGTTGCTTTATCGGTAATAGATAATCTTTGGGTAGATCATTTAGACGCTGTAGATAATTTAAGACAGGGTATTGGACTTAGAGGTTACGGGCAGAAAGATCCTTTGGTTGAATATAAAAATGAAGCTTTTAGAATGTTTGAGCAGTTAATAAATGGAATAGATGATGAAATAGTTCATAGAATTTATAAAATCCAAGTCCAGGAGCCTCCGGAGGTTCACCAAGAGCATCAGCACATTGTTACCCAAGCAGCCGGCGGAAACGCAAACGCGGAAGTTTCATCAAGCCAAAGAGTGACAACTTCAGTTACATCAAATACTTCTAATAAAAAATTAGGCAGAAACGACCCCTGCTGGTGCGGGTCAGGAAAGAAATATAAGAAATGTCATTACCCAAATTAATTTGTTTTGAATAAGATTATTATGATTTATAAACACAGGTATACATGCATACCTGTGTTGGATATAGTAAAGCTATCCCAGTTCTAGGGTGAGATAGATATATTAATTAAATTAATTTAATCAGGTTTATATCATCAGTAGTGCATTGGTCTATTCCTAATTCCAAAAGCTTTTTATATTTTTCCAAACTATCATCTTTAAGATGAGTGTGTGCAAAGAATTTATTTTTATGTAAAAGATTTACAATTTCTGTAGTGTAATGTTCAAGCTGTAAATGTAAAACATTTGCCCCTGTTAATTTTAAATAAGAAATTAATAATTTTTCTATAAATTCTTTTGACATCCAATCTTCAATTAGTTTTGAGGCATGAATTAGACCAATTTTTTCATTGGGGAATTCTTTTTTTATGTAATAAAAAAGCGGCAGGATACTTGTAGTAATTTCGATATCTTTTGGTTTATACTCCCTAACTAATTTTCCAACTTCTGTAATGCATTTTGGGTCTAAAGATTTTATCTCGATTTCCAATCTTCCTTTTTGTCCAAATTGTTTTAAAACTTGAGAAAGTAAAGGATATTGTTTGTTTTTATTAAACGAATAATCATGCACAACTATTACATTTCCGTTTTTATCTAAATGAACATCTAATTCTATTCCATCGGCACCTTTTTCAAAAGCTGATTTAAAAGCTTCAATTGTATTTTCAGGGTAATTTATTGTATCTCCACGATGAGCAATGATTAATGGCTTCATAGCATGTATTTTAGCAGATTATTAATGAAAATTAGAATACGAAGAATACGGTTATCACGACTTCTAAACCCAGGTATACATGTATACCTGGGTTTTATGTAATATAAAAGAGTGTACATTGACAATGTACATTTATAATGTATAATTGAAATTAGCATGAATATTATTAACGCAACTATGTTAAGAAATAATTTAGCAGATGCTCTTTCCGGAGTTTCCAAGAGCCGTAATTTTCTTCTGGTGGCAAAAAAAGGGAAAATAACATCTGCTATTGTGGATATAGATTTATTTGAAGATCTACTTGCTCTTTCTAAAAAAGATTATCTAAAAAGCGTTAAAAATGCCCGTAAAGAATATATAAAACACAATATTTTTACCCACGAACAAGTTTTCGGCGAGATATAAATGGCCTACAAACTTATTTATACAAAAACCGCTTTTAAAGATATTCAGAAACTGGATGCAGTTGCCAAAAAAAGAATTAAGAAAAAAATCGAAGAATATACAAGATCTCCTTTTAAGCCTGCTATAAAACTTACTGATTTTGCTCTTGGAAGCTATAGATGGAGAGTGGGTAATTACAGAATAGTTTTTGATGTGGATAAAAAAAACATAATTATTCTTAGAGTAGGTCACAGAAGGGAAATATATAAGTAATATAAAAATGTTTACCCTGAGCGAAGTCGAACAGGCCATTATCCTCGAATACCTTAAATTGTGATATTATTTTCTGAAGGTTTGCCCTTTTCCAACTTGACATTTTCTTTTAAATTCATCTATGCTAATTATGCATGGATACAATTCATGACACTCCTGTAAATAATCAGGAACAAAAACCACTTCCTTACACCTCACCGAGATATAAAAGAGTTCTTCTTTTTGCAAGTTTTACGTTATTCGTTATTATTGTTTTTTCTGTTGTAGCATTCGTTATTGTTTCACAAAGCAAAAAAACAGACACAAAGGTAACAAAGGAGACCAAGGAGCCAACTGTTAATTTGGTAACAGAATATGAAAACCCTTTTGATAAGAAAAGTCAATATGTAAATCCCTTTTCAGGATATAAAAATCCATTTGATTCATTGCAATGACAATACGATTTTCAATTCATATTTTTCGACTACTTATAATATTTATTTTATTTATCGTATTGTTTTTTAGCGTTATAACTGTTTTTGCTAAGGAAACGCCTGAACAGGTAGCACAAAAATACGGCATTACTTTTCCTATTGCAGAGCTTAGTGGCTGCACTGATTATTCAGCCTGTAGAACGTACTGTGAAGATCCTGTTAACTATAATACTTGTATCGAGTTTGCCAAAAAGAAAGGCTTTTACGAGGAAGAACAAATAAGCAGTGTAAGGCAGGATTTTTGGGCAAAAACAAAAGCAGAGCTTGGATGTGATTCTGAAGATTCATGTCGACAGATTTGTGAGCAGGAGGAAAATTTTGATAGATGCAATAATTTTGCCAAAAAATACAATTTACAAGGGGGACATACAGAAGACCCAAGTAAAAGTGAGATTCTTGAAAAAGCAAAGGAGGTCCTTGGTTGTAATTCTTATGCCTCCTGCTCGTCATTCTGCCAGCAAGAGGCAAATAGACAAAGATGTTCTGATTTTGCAAAACAGGTTGGTCTTCGTGGCGGAGAACAGCATGTTGGTCCTGGCGGATGTGCTACAGAGGAAACCTGTAAGGCATTTTGTTCGGATCCAAATAACTACCAAATCTGCTCGCAATACACCTCTGCCGCTGGTGGGAATTTTCAGGGTCCTGGTGGGTGTAATAGCGAGACATCATGCCGTTCCTATTGCGAACAAAATCCACAGGAATGCAGACAATTTGGGGCATCGCAGGGTGACCCAAGCTATAATCCTCAAGAGATATGCAGTAAAACACCAAATTGCTCTTGGACAAATAATGCTTGTGTGTGTTCGGGAAGTGTAAATCCCAAGGAGTATTGTAAGCAATATCCAGATAGATGCAGTGATAATTATCCTGTTCAGAATGATCCACAGTCAAGTTCGCAACCATACTCATATCCAAGTTATGTTGAAGAAGACCCGGCTACTCAATGTGCTAAGTATCCAGGATGTTCATGGACAGGAACAAGTTGTCAATGTTTGGGCACAAACAATAACTATGAACCACCGAGTGAATCTTCTGTTCAGCCAACTTCTGGTGTTCAGGGTGCCGCGACCAGCAAAGGCCTTTTACAAATAATTCGAGATTTCCTTTTTGGCTGGTTATAATTCACTGGCTCAACTGATTTTTCTTCTTCTCCTCAATTTGCTATGATTTATGTATGCCTAAGGGAAAGAAAAAGAATCTTACTTACGAACATTTAAAAACAGTTTGGACAAAGCGTCATAAAGAACTTGAAAAAGAAATTTTTGAAAAACATAAAGATTCTTTTGAGTGGCTTTCGCAAAATTCAAAACAATTCGCAGTCGGTTCTTTAGCCGGTTTATTTTTATTAACTTCTCCTATTATTCCAAAAATCCCGACAGCTTTTTCATCAGCCAGCGCGGAAATAAATAAAATCATAGATAAAAAAATATTTCTTGTTTACGATTTAAAAAATATTTTACCAAGCGAAGTCCGTCCGCTAACACAGGAAGAAGAGGCAAATGTCAGCGAAGTCTTAACAAGAACTTACGGGTTTAGGGTAACTCCGGAATTAGAAGGCAAAAGATTAAATACAAGTTATGGGTTAATAGGACAGGAACAGCATTTAAAAAGATATCCGGGGGACAATATGCTTACTCATTTTGATAATCCAGAAGACGCAGAAAAATATTTTAAATATGGAATGGCGCCGGGTCTTGGCGCCTGGAGATATTTTGCATATTCAAAAGCAGAAATTACCCAAGAAGACATAGATAGGGAAAAATATTATATCGCAGTCCAGACTTTTTTAGCGCCTGGGTTTAACGAAAACGTAAGAGAATATGTAAATTTTTTTAAATACAGAAAAATGCTTGTTGTTAATCCGCAAAATGGCAAAGCAATGGTGGTTGTTGTTGGTGATGCAGGTCCTGCAAAATGGACAGGAAAAAGCTTGGGAGGCTCACCCGAAGTAATGACTTATTTGGAAAGATACGACGGAAGGCAAAGAGGACCGGTTTTGTATTTCTTTATTGACGATCCTGATGATAAAATACCATTAGGTCCTGTGTCAATGTAACTTTATGAAACATAAACATTTTTACGCTCATTTAATAGAAACAACAGATGTTGTTTTAGAATTGGGAGAATTAGATTTGACCCCCGAAGAAAGGATACATCTACTATCACTGGTTGAGGCAAATATTCATTCCAGTGTAATAAATACTGTTTTATCTGCTCTTGATGAAGAAAATAAAAAAATATTTTTGAAGAATCTAATGCTTTCCGACCATACAAAAACGCTGGAGCATTTAAAGCAAAACAGTAAAGATATAGAGGATAAAATTCAAAAAACAATAAGTATTATAAAGAAAGAACTGCTGGAGGATTTAAAAAAAGCGAAAAAAATCAAGAAATAAAAAACTCAAATTTTTTTAAATCAACAATGTCTTCTTTATCAAAAATAATGCCTTCTTTGATAAGCATTTTTTTCTGAACATCAGGTCCGCCGAAAGCGTATCCGCTTGAAATTTTTCCTTTGGAGTTTATTACCCTGTGGCAGGGAGTATGTTTTGGATCTTTGTTCTGATGTAAGGCGTAACCTATCACTCTTGGATCAACATTCACTAATTTTGCTAAAGCTCCATATGTAGTTACTTTCCCTTTGGGAATCCTTGACACAAGGCCGTAGACTTTTTCAAACGTTTTCATAGATTCGATTTCACTCACTATGACCCTGAGCATAGTCGAACGGGTCATTTAATAACAATTAAGAAAAATAAAATTGCAAGAACTATTCTATATATGCCAAACGGAATAAAAGTATGGGTTTGAATATATTTTAAAAACCATTTTACAACAATAAATGCGGTTATTAATGCTCCGATAAAGCCTGTTAAAAGAATTAACCATTCATTTAAAGAATACGAAAAATTACTTTTAACTAAATCAAGGCTAGTTGCCGCAAGCATTGTCGGGACAGCCAGTAAAAATGAAAATTCCGTAGCGGCTTTTCTTTTGGTACCTAAAAACAAAGCAGGAATAATTGTTGCAGCCGACCTTGATACGCCGGGGATTATAGCAATTGACTGAAAAATGCCTATCAGTAAGGCATTTTTGTAGCTTATATTCTCAATTTTATCAACGTGATGTCCTTTTTCTTTATAAATTAGCTCTAAGATTATAAGTATTAACCCACCAAGAAAAAGAGAGATTAGCGTAATATATAAATTTCCCAAAAGAAATGATTTAATAAACTTAAAAAGAATAAAACCGATTATGCCGGTTGGGATAAAAGCTGTTAAAACTTTTTTCCATATAATGCTATTTTTGAAAAGAGAATCCCAATATAAAAAAACTATTGCAAGTATTGCGCCAAGCTGAATAATAATTTCGAAATCTTTTACAAAATCAGTTTGGGCTATTTTTAAAATATCGGATGTTAAAATTAAATGTCCGGTCGAAGATATGGGAAGAAACTCTGAAATTCCTTCTATTACAGATAATACAATTGCTTCAAAAAAGTTCACTTTAACATTATAACCAGGTTTGCAAAAGAAGCAAATATTACCTACAATTACTTCATGAAAGAACAAAAGAAAGAAGAAATTGTCTGGGATAAAAAGAAGATAATAATATTTTTAGCAGCCATTTTTTTGCTTTTGCTCGGCGCATATGAGTTAAAGTCAATAATATTAGGAGAAAGCTCCAATCCTAAAATTTCTCAAATAGTAGACAAACAAAATGTAAAAGGAATAAAGATTGAGGAATCTCCCCAACAAAGTTTAAAAAATAATGTTACGGAGCAAATTAATAATTTAAAAGAGGAAGCTCAAAACATAAATATTGTTGATATCGCTTCATCCTCTCC
>JBBUCX010000009.1:4068-6948 GCA_038057595.1 Patescibacteria group bacterium | reverse complement strand
CATAAGTTAGGTAATTTTATTTAAAAAACTATTTTCTCTCGGACGCGCGGAATCCCAGACAACATGAAGCATTCCTTTTGAAGAAGAAACCACTCTATCGCCTGCAGCCTCTGCAGTTCTCCCGCCTTCTATAATCTCAAACGGAACACTATCTCCAATTTCTTCCATAACTCTATCAGCCATACTAGCAGCAGAACTTAAATCTTCTGGGCCTTCAACAGCTTTTCCTTCTCCGTCTATAATCCTAAGCTTGGAATTTTGCCATAAAAGTCTTTCTCTTGCCATATTTAAATTATATTAAGGTTTTTCTACCCTTTCAAGAACAACGCCTGTAGCAAAACCGCCTTTTGTTGTATGTTTTGCCTGCCTTCTGGATTCTACTATTTTCATTTCTGTTCCTGAAATTTGGGCATATGCATGCAGCACTTCAATAATGTCTCCCATCTCCTCTTCTGCTTTTTCTCTTGTTTCAGCATGAAGCAATTCATCAACTTCTTCTTTTAGTTTTTCCCGTACTCTTCTTATATATTCTTCTCCGTACGCAATATGAATAACAGGGATGCCTCCTTGTGATTCTATTATTTTCGGAATTTTATCTCTAACTAATTTATTGTATTCGTCAATTGGATATCTTTCGGGATTTTTCATAAATGCATTCTACTAAAGGCAGGGGTATTTGTCAAACTATAAGACAATAGTTATTGTTATTTATTTTGTATTGAGTTTTTAAGCTTGCAGTGCTAGAATACTTTGTACTTCTGCCCCAAAAAACTTATGTCACCTGAAAGAAAACCAACAAATATTCCTGAAGTTTTACACACGCCACGCGGTTTTGCAAGAGGCGAAAGAAAAAGACTGGCTGAAGCTAGAAAAACAGATCCTCAAACTGAAAGAATTATGAGATTTGCAATTCCATCAAGAGCAAGTGTCTTAGACACAATTGATGCAAGAACAAGGCAAAGCAAGGAACTCAATAACTTACTATCTGATGAAGCACATTTAAAAACACTCACTGAATTTATTGATGCAAGAATTTTAGCCGCAAACGGAGACAGAACATTAATTACACAGTTTATTGAACGAGCAGATCCCCGGTCAGAAACATATGAGCAGAGGTTTGCTCTACAGGTTGATCGTCTAAATACTCATTTTCATATAGTTTTAAGTTGTTTCCCAAGAAAAACAAAATAACTCCTTCTCCCCTTGTGCTACAATTAATTCATGGGTTATATTAAAAATTACACTGACCTTGCAATCACTAAACAAAGAGCAGTTGTTTTAGATTTAATCGAAACCGCTTTTGCCTCAATCCAGCCTGAAAACGTCCTTTCAAAAAATTTTACATTAAGCGGCAACATACTTAATGTTGCGGATAAAAAAATCGACTTAAAAAACTATGAAAGAGTTTTTTTAATCGCTTTCGGCAAAGGCTCGGCGAAAATCTCAAAAATAATCGAAAAAAAATTAGGCGAAAAACTGACAAAAGGTTTTGTAATTGATACTGTTGAAGCGGTTTTTGAAAAAATAGATTTTACACTTGGCACTCACCCGCTGCCATCTCAAGAGAATCTTGATTTCACTGTCAAAACAATAGAACAATTAAACAATTTAACAATTAATGATTTAGTTTTAGTTGTAATTTGCGGCGGGGGCTCGGTAATGTTTGAATCCCCTAATATAACTTTAGAAAAATTAATAGAAGTAAATCAAACGCTTCTTCGAAGCGGAGCGACGATTTCTGAAATGAATACCGTAAGAAAACATTTATCAAAAGTAAAAGGCGGGACTTTAGTAAAACTTTTATTTCCCGCAAAAATAGTTTCTTTGATATTTTCAGATGTCCCCGGGAATGATTTATCGGTTATTGCATCGGGTACTACTGTTATGGATAAAACAACTGTTGATGACGCATGGCAGATTTATAACAAATACGAATTAGGGGCATTAGAGTTATCTGAAAACGATTTTAGTAAAACTCCAAAAGACGAAAATATCTTTTCGACAACAGAGAATTTTTTAATGCTTAGTAATTTGACAGCGCTTAACGCGATGAAAAAAAAGGCAAAAGAGCTAAGAATTGATTGTGAAATTTATTCCGATAAGTTTGAGTCCGAAGCGGATTTAGCCGGTATTGCATTGATTGAAAAAACAAAACCTCACTCTATACTTCTCGTAGGAGGAGAAACTACGGTAAAAGTTATGAATAAAGATGGTGTTGGCGGCAGAAATCAGGAAGTTGTTCTTTCCGCTTTATACTCTTTAGACGAAAAAACTATAATAGCTTCTTTTGATTCGGACGGCTTCGACAATTCTTCTTTTGCCGGAGCTATTGGAGATATCAATACTTTAGAAAAAGCAAAAAAACTAGGCATTAACCCACAGGAATTTTTAAGTCAAAACAATAGTTTTAATTTTTTTAAAAATGTACAAGACGGAATTGTTACAGATAGACTTCCCTCTAATGTTTCTGATTTAATAATAATATATAAAGTTTAATGATTAATGATTTATGAAAAAATTTTCGTAAGCGACCTAAGCAAATTCTTAATATATGACTGAAGAGTTATTCGAAGATAAATTAAAAGAATTGGAATTAAAAGCAAACCAAGCTCGCCAGCTTCTGATTGAAACTTTATTGGAAGCAGGTTCGGGACATAGCGCCGGACCTTTAGGAATGGCTGATATTTTTACCAGCTTTTATTTCCATATTCTAAATCATGACCCAAAAAATCCGCAGTGGGAAGATAGAGACAGACTTATTCTTTCAAACGGACATATTTGCCCTATACGTTACGTTACTATGGCTCAAGCCGGCTATTTTCCGCTGGAAGAACTCAAAACCTTACGCAAAATTAATTCAAGACTTCAGGGACATCCGCA
>JBBUCX010000009.1:0-3968 GCA_038057595.1 Patescibacteria group bacterium | reverse complement strand
ACGTTGAACAAAAAGCTACCCGTGATGGCTTTGGTGAAGCTTTAATTGAATTGGGAGAAAAAGATCCAAATGTTGTTGTTTTAACTGCGGATTTATCCGAAAGCACAAGG
The DNA here is from genome assembly GCA_038057595.1 of Patescibacteria group bacterium. Classification (GTDB taxonomy): domain Bacteria; phylum Patescibacteriota; class Microgenomatia; order Levybacterales; family UBA12049; genus JACRFQ01. The sequence goes on along the minus strand of JBBUCX010000009.1, from coordinate 3,858 downwards.
ACTGACGGATTCCAGAAAAAATTCCCGGAAAGATTTTTTGAAGCCGGCGTTGCCGAACAAAACATGGCGGCAATTGCAGCGGGACTTGCAACATCCGGCAAAACAGCTTTTATCTCCTCTTACGCTACTTTTTCCCCCGGTAAAAACTGGGAAACAATCAGAACGACCATTGTTTACAATAACGTAAATGTAAAGATTGCAGGCCACCATAGCGGCATTATGACAGGCCCTGACGGCGCAACCCACCAGGCAACAGAGGATATTGCCATAACAAGAGTTTGGCCCAATATTAGCGTCTTTGTCCCCTGCGACGCGGTTGAGGCTAAAAAGGTAACGCTTTTGGCGGCAAAAATTAACGGCCCTGTTTATCTTCGCTTTACAAGAGATAAAACGCCTGTTATTACAACTCCCGATACGCCATTTGATAAAAATAAAATCCAGGTCTTTTGGATAAGCAATAACCCAAAAGCTACAATTTTTGCAACCGGATACCTGCTCTACTACGCGCTTTTGGCTGCTAAGAATTTAGAGGCAAAAGGAATAAATGTGGTCGTTGCAAATGTGGCAACTATAAAACCAAGTGACGAAAATACAATCGTTGAACTAGCCAAACAAACAGGAAAAGTTATAACGGTTGAAGATCATCAAATTAGCGGAGGCTTAGGAGGAATGATTGCCGAAATTTTAGCAAAAAAACACCCGACTCGAATGGAATTCGTCGGACTTTTGGATACATTCGCAGAATCAGGAAATTGGAAAGATTTAATTAAAAAATACAAAATGGATGAGCAAGCAATAGAAGAAGCAGTCAGACGAATGATTAATAAAAAATAATTTTTAAATTGTTTCATTGCTAAATTGTTTGAAAATTGGAAATTAAAAATTGAAAATTGAATTTGTATGGATAAGAATTTATTTGAAGAGTTAAAAAAAGAAGTTACAAATGAGGTTTACGAAGACGAACAAACCTTACAAAAATTTAGCCACGACGCAAGTATTTTCGAAGTAAATCCAAGAGCGGTTGTTTTTCCAAAAAGCACAGATGATATCAAAAATTTAGTTAATTTTGTCAATAATCATAAAAAAGCCCACCCTTTTCTTTCTATAACCGCGCGCTCTGCCGGTACAGATATGGGCGGCGGGAGCTTAAATGACTCAATTATTGTTTCTTTTACCGAGCATTTTAATAACATTGTCGGAATCGAGGGAAATATCGCAACTTCGGAGCCTGGTGTTTATTACCGGGATTTTGAGAAATATACCCTAAATCATGGACTGATATTCCCTTCTTACCCTGCATCCAGGGAAATCTGCGCGATAGGCGGAATTGTCAATAATAACTCCGGCGGGGAAAAATCTTTTGAGTATGGAAAAACCGAAAATTTTGTTAAGAAACTTAAAATGGTTCTATCGGACGGAAACGAATATGAATTTAAAGCTCTAAACGACAGAGAGCTTGCCGAAAAACTGCTTTTAGATAATTTAGAGGGCAAAGTTTATAGGGAAATGCACGCTTTAATTACTAAAAATTACGACGAAATTATAGCGGCAAAACCAAAAGTTTCTAAAAATTCCGCCGGTTATTTTTTGTGGAATATCTATAACAAAGAAAAAAACGTTTTTGACTTATGCAAACTATTTACCGGCGCCCAAGGCACCCTTGGAATAATGACGGAAGCGTCTTTGGAGCTTATTCCTGTTAAAAAACACTCCGAAATGCTGGTTGTTTTCTTAGAGCAAAAAGATATGGATAATTTGGGACACATTATTAACAAGATACTGCCTTTAAAACCCGAAAGCATTGAGACCTACGACGACAACACCCTAAAACTTGCCGTAAAATATTTTCCCGAGTTTGCAAAAAAATTAGGAGCTTCAAATATTATTTCAACCGCTTTTCATTTTATCCCCGAATTTTTAATGGTATTAAAAAAAGGGGTGCCAAAGCTTATTTTACAAATTGAGTTTAGCGGAAATAATTTTGACGATTTAATAGATAAAATTAATAACCTTAAAAATGCGCTTAAGCCTTTTAACTTAAGTACCAGGGTTGCAGGAAACGAAATGCAATCAAAAAAATATTGGCTAATTAGAAGAGAAAGCTTTAGCTTGTTACGTGAAAAAATAAAAGATAAGCACACAGCGCCTTTTATTGACGATTTTGTCGTAAACCCGAAGCATCTGCCTGAATTCTTGCCAAAACTAAATAAAATACTTTCCAAATATCCTAAGTTAATATATACAATTGCCGGGCATATGGGAGACGGCAATTTTCATATCATTCCCTTAATGGATATTGCTGATGAAAAAGAGAGAGAAATTATTCCAATTTTGGGCAAAGAAGTTTATGATTTGGTTTTTGAATACAAAGGCTCAACTACGGGAGAGCATAACGACGGGCTGGTCAGAAGCCCTTATTTAAAACAAATGTACGGAGAAAAAATTTACGAGCTTTTTGAAAAAACAAAAGAAATTTTTGACCCGAAAAATATTTTTAACCCAAGAAAAAAAGTCAATTCAAGCATGGATTACTCCATGCAGCACATAAGAACTAACTGGTAGATTTGCTTAAGGAAAAACTAAATACTTTATAAAAACTTTCAAACTTTTTACTAATTACTTCAATTACACTTGCCTTACCTATTTCTCCTTTGTAAAATTTTTCAATTACGTCCCAAAAAATCGTTCTGCCGACTGCAAAACCGATAACACCATTAACCCTTGCGCCAATTCTTAGCCACTCCTGTACTTTTTCTTCCTTTGCTCCCCTTCCCAATATTACAACACCTACACTTTCTCTTCCACCCGACCTAACTTCCGAAATCACACCGGAATAATCAATTGCCGTTTCCATTCCCTCGAGCTTCCAGATGTCAGGTTCTATGCCTTTTGCCTGAAACGTTTTAATAACTTCTATTGTCAACTCCGGCCGTAATTTTCTATCGTATGCTTCTCTTTCTCCGTTAACTTTATTAAGCTGTTCTTTTGTTGGTAAAACCAAAACTTCGAGTAAAAATTTATAATTATTTTCATGAGCATAATCACTTATAATTTTTAAGTTTTTCTGCTGTCTTTCTTTTAAATCTTGACTGTCTTTTGGATTATATTGAATTAAAACTTTGACAAAATCAGGCTTAAATTTCTCAATGTGTTCTTTAAAATTTTCGTACATAAAATTAAACTCTTCCTGTCCGCTTTTTTCTATAGTTAAAATTGTTATAAATCCATTACGCTTTGCATCCAGCAAAACTTCTTCTCCAAATTCCTCATCCACTAAAATTCCGGCATTTTCTTTTGGAACTGCTTTTTCAACCGCTTTTTTAATACCTTTATAAATCAACATCTTAAACTCTTTTATAAGCTCTTTCTCTTCGTAGGATAAATCACTTAATGATTTTTTTTGAAAAAGCTCTGTAGCAAAAGCAGAACGGTGGTCAAATGGTAAGATATAAAGAGGCTTATTGTAGCCTAATTTTGATAAATCCATATATTTTAAGTTTGACTGTAATTTTTATTTTTGTCAACGAGATTAGGAGTTTACGTTAAATAACTCTGCTTTTTAAAAGCAGGTTGAAGAAAACCGAAGAACTTTGACCTTTAATATAAGCTTATTCCAAGCATCGAAGAAACCAAAAGTACGGATACGACTAAAGCAAATAATGCGAATAAGAGAAATGTTAAAGAATTAAACTTAATTCCGTATGTTTCTGCCCTGTATAAGCTTTTTCTGGATCTTGAAGCTTTATTTCTTTTTGCCATTTATTAACTCACCTCCCAATGTCCGCCAAAGTTCGCTCTCGCCTCAGGCGAATAAGAACAGGTGGACTTACTCATTTTTTATCTAATTTATTATGCTCA
>JBBUCX010000008.1:0-1834 GCA_038057595.1 Patescibacteria group bacterium | reverse complement strand
CCGCAAAAAAACCCCTTGCGGGGTCTTTTCGGGGTACTTTCTTGCGAAAGCTCCTGCCTATTCGATACTTGCGTATCTGAAGGTAAAATACATTATATATAGCTATTTATAAATTGTCAACTAGGACAAAATAGGACAAAAGAAGTCAATATTATAGTATAATACGTTTTATGAGAGAAAAAGAATATCCACATATAAATAATTTAGGAAAAAATTGTAAGTTTTGGCAAAACGGATGTTTATATCCAAGAGCGGAAATGATAGGACGAACAAGCTGTGAGGGGCTTATAGATGATGTTTGTTTATATCTTTTAACAGGTAGAAAACCAAAAAGTCTTTCCGAAGAGCAAATTGATAAATTAAAATTAAACCTATCCTCACTTACAGATACTTTTATGATTCCACCGGGAGATATAGAAGCTTAGTATACCAACTGTTTCACTTGTTCTTCCAAAGTCTTGATATAGGAGGAGAACTATTCTTTTTTCTAGTGGGTTTATTTATGGGGTATCACCCCCTTTTGAGGCTGGGGAGTACGTGGTGAAACTACATAAGAGCCTTAAAATTGAATCTAGGGCCTTTGAATAATATTTTCCTCTACGACTTGAAAGCCGCTTTCTCCTATAATTCTCCTTGTAATTCTTTTTGAAATTGCACCATCAGGACATAAATCGATTGAGTATGTTCCGCCATCACGTTGATATCGATTCCTTCCTTTATCCCAATGTTTCACAATAACAGCTGAAACAGTTTCCCCAAGTGCTCTATCAAGCGCTTCTACACTTACTTGAGGATTTGACGGTGTAACGCGAAATTGTCTACATCTTTCAGTCATATAAAGCGGAATTATAAATGAAAGGTTTATGCTTGTCAAACTATAAGATTTAGTTTTAGAATTGCGGCTTTCATTTAGCACTTAAATAATGTTATTATTATTTTTATGGAAAAAGAAGTGTGTCCAAAATGCGGTTCTCCACTCGGTGATATAACAGAAACTTCTACGGGACGGAAATTGCAACGCTGTTCAACAGGCAGTTGGAATAAAGAAACAAGACAGAATGAAGGCTGCGACTTCGTAAAATGGATTCAAGCTGAACCTGAAACTTTGGATGAACAATGCCCAAAGTGCGGTTCACCTTTGGTAATGCAATTTACAAGGTTTGGAAAGAAAATGAAAAAGTGCTCAACTGGCTCTTGGGATAAGGAAACTAAAAAAACAATTGGATGTGATTATATTGAGTGGATTAACGGTACAACTGAAAAAACTGACGAAGAGTGCCCTGAATGCGGCAAGCCGCTTGTACTATTTACTACAAATGCAGGAAAAAGAATGAAAAAATGCTCAACTGCCGGATGGGATAGCGCAAAAAGAGCGGCAACAGGATGCACGTATGTAGAATGGCTTAAAGGAAATGCTGTAAATAAATCCGAAGAAGACGGAGGAGAAGAATTTCTTCCTCCGGAACCTCAAGGAGAGTAAAATTGACCATTGCTTTACAATTGCAATAATAAACAAAAATCGTTAATATAAATTTATGATAAAAACTCCTAATTACGTTACGAAAAGTTTTCTGAAAGCAGAATTAAAAGTAGCTCTGAACGATTTTCGCCATGGACTGCTTAAAGAATTAAATGAAAAAAGCAAGAAGTATAGAGATGATATTTTAACTAAATTAGATGAAGTGGTGGGAGAACTCCAAACAATGAGAGAAGAAAATACAATCGGCGTACATCAAACAAGAGAACTACGTGAAGAAGTGGATGACCATGAGAAAAGAATCACAAAATTAAAATCTCCAACACAATAAAATTAGAAGTGACGCCAGTGGGATTC
>JBBUCX010000007.1:0-20260 GCA_038057595.1 Patescibacteria group bacterium | reverse complement strand
GACGATGTTGGAGCCTATTTTAATTTCTTCTGAAAATATTCTTGAAGGTTTTCTATTTTTATTCTTTCCTGTTTTGCGCTGTCACGGTCACGTACGGTTACGGTTCTGTCTTCCAGGCTTTGGAAATCAACAGTAATACAAAATGGCGTTCCTGCTTCGTCCTGCGCAAAATAGCGTTTTCCTATATTTCCCCTATCATCCCAAGCAACCATCATCTCTTTTTGTAAAGTCTTATAGATTTTTCGGGCTTCCGATACCAGATTTTCTTTATTTGCCAAAAGCGGAAAAACAGCTGCTTTTATAGGCGCTAATTTCGGGTGAAGTTTTAGAATTGTCCTGCCGTTTTCTTCCGAATATGCGTCGAGAAGAAAGAAAAGAAGAGACCTGTCTATTCCTCCGGATGTTTCAATTACCCATGGAGTGTACTTTTTTCCGTCTTCATCAACATAAGAAAGATTATGAGCAGACAAATCGAAGTCTCCCCTATTATGGATTCCCTCAAACTCACTCCAGCCAAAAGGCGCGTTGTATTCAATGTCTTCTGCAAACTTTGCATAGTGAGCTTTTTCTTTTTCTTCGTGTTTTCTAAACCTTAAATTTTCTTTTCTAATTCCTAAAGACGTATACCAATTTATCCTTTGATTTTTCCAATAATCAAACCATTTGTTACCCTCTGTACTTTCGGGTTTTATAAAGAATTCAAGTTCCATTTGTTCAAATTCCCTTGAACGGAAGGTAAAATTCCCAGGCGTTATTTCATTTCTAAACGCTTTTCCGATTTGGGCGATTCCAAAGGGAATTTTAACCCTTGTTGAAGAAGCAACATTTTCAAAATTTACAAATGCGCCCTGCGTTATTTCTCCTCTTAGATAAATTTCATCCTGTGCTCCTTCGATAATTCCTAAATACGCTTTTACCAATAAATTAAACTTTTGGGGCGCTGTCCACTCTGTTTTTTGTTTATGGATTTTTTCATGCGAGCTAATCTCATCATCTTTATCGGCTCTAAACCTTTGGTGGCAAACTTTACACTCAACTAAAGGGTCAGTAAAAGCCTCTAAATGGCCTGATTTCTGCCAGACTGTTGAATTCATCATTATAGCCGCGTCAACCCCGACAACATCGCTTCGAAGTTGCACCATTTCTTTCCACCATTCGTCTTTAATATTTTTTTTAAGAAGTGCTCCCAAAGGTCCGTAATCCCATGTTCCAGTTAATCCTCCGTAAATTTCTGACCCTGGGTATATAAATCCCCGTCTTTTGCAAAGCGCAACAATTTTTTCCATCAGATTATCCATAAAGTAATGATAGCAAAAAAAAATAGAATTTGAAACCTGCCTGCCGGCAACATGGAGCAGGACTTAAGAAAATAAATGAAGCATTTGCCTTGTTTTTAATTTTCTTTCCAAAATACTTTCAATTATCCCCTGTGTGTTTATGCGAAGGGTTGTAGTTTTAGGAGTATGAAAACCTAAAAGAGTTAAAAGTTGAATTTCAAATTTATAAATTATTCCTGCTAAATCCTCTTCTTTAGATAAATTCCTAAGAGTATTTTGCAGCAAATCAAAAATATGGGAATTTTCCTGGTTTTCCGCGCATAAACCGTCTATTAATTCACAAATATGGTATGCAAGTCCCATTTTTTTTAAATCTTTTTTAAGTAAAGCGAAATTTTCCAAAGATTCTACTTCTGTTAAAACAGGCATATTTTTACCCTGATGCAAGCTAAAAATAGAGTAATTTAAAAGTTCTAGATGAGGAGAGCGCCTGCTGGTAATTTTTCTAACTCCCGAGGCTTTTATATTTATTTTTCCGTTTCTTTTTGAAAAAACCGTAATTATCCTATCTGCTTCGTTAAAATTTCTTCTTTTTATAACAATCCCCTCTGTTTTAAAAGACCTCATATACTTATTTAAGCTTAAGGTTCAAGTTTTTATCGCTTGCTAATTTAAATTCTTCTAAAGTTTTCAAGCCTGCTGTTATTTTATAATTATCATCGTTGGTTCCTGCCTGTTTTTGGATAAGTAAAGGAAGCAGCGAATTATCAGAAAGCTTAAAGGGCAATTTATAAGAAACCGTAAGTTTGGCAGCACCTTGCGGCCTGACTGTTAAAAATCCTTCAAATACTGTTTTTCCTAACTCTTCGTAAGAAGTCATTTTTACCTCCGAGCCTTTAGACGAAACCAACTGACTTCCTTTTGGAACATAAATTCTAAACCAGTTTCTTAAAACCGCGTTTAAACAAAGATTTCCCCTTTCCAAATTACAATCAGACGGAGGATAGGGATTTTTGTAGTCAACAGTAACTGTTTTTAGAATTGTTCCGTCCGATTGAATAGAGTAATCTTGAGTAACAGACTGGGAAACAAACATATTTGACTTTGCTCCGCCGAAGTTAGCTTCGTTTAGATGGAAATAATCCCCTTCAAAGGGAAGTATTCTTCCGGCCGCATTTAAGGTTTCGAAACCATCCTGGGCATTTTTATCATACATGTAAAAAAGCACGTGTTTTTCCGAAAGCTGCGAAAGCATAGTTTGGAATAAAGGTCCCCAATAAAGTTTCGGCGATGACGAAAACGCCTTATTCATAATAGCGTACATCAAATCTCCGATTATACCCTTTCTGTTTTCTTTTACTATTTGTGCCGGCTGGTCCGCGATTACTTCCAATTGGTAAATAACCTGCGGGCAATTGCATCTTGGATCATTTTTTGTTGTAAACGTTGTCCCGTTTACATTTATATTCCCTAAAATCTCCATTGCCGCTACTAAAGCGTTTGTATCAACAGCGATTATTCCGTCAACTTTTTTATATCCGCCGGCGGTTTTGTACATTTTGGTAAAATCATCCATCGAAACTTTAAAATCCGGAGAAAGATTAGTGTCTCTTAAGTTTAAAAGCGGAACTTTTGGAAGGTAAGAAAGAATCGGCTTTGGAGCTTGCGGCTTATTGGGAACTGTTGCGTCAAGACTATAAATATCGCTTGATGAGTCAACGTGGATTATTCCGCTGTCTAACCTGAAAATGGAATAAGCGGTCATAAATCCGCCGGTTGGTCTTAGCTCTTTATCGTTTTGGAAAATTATCAAATACTTTTTCTCATCTGGTTCTCCGACAATTTGAGGCAGTATTTTAATCAAAGGCTTTGCGCTTGTGATAAGATCAACGCTTTGGTCTGTCAGGCTTCTTAGATTATCTATGGTGTTCTTTGCTTTTGTACCAAAAATAAACACAGGGTAGTGTTTTGAGTCAACTTTATCTATTTCCGCTCTAACAATAGAAAGCTCGCTTGAGATATCGTCGATCCTCGGAGTTATTTTTCCGATTGTCTTAACCGCGGTACTTATTCTCTGCTCGGCTGTTCCGCCGACAAAACTTCCCTGACCTTTAAGCCCTAAAACATCTGCATAAGGCTCTATTGAGCTAACCATGATTGTCGCGGCATTCAATCCGTGTTCGCCGGCTTTAGTTAAATGATAGGCGTCATTATAATACCAATTCGCAACCGGAATAAATTTTAAATACCACATTCCGTTTAAATTTTCTTGAGTTATTGTTAAATCAGCTTTTGTCTTTTTAAGCTGCTCCGAAGCTAAGGCAACATTTTGTGTTTTTATCGCCCATGAAGCAGCCTGTGCATCCTGGTAAGTTAATTTTGCAGAATTATAAACTCTGGTTGCAGGAAGATAAACTCCAAATACTCCGAATAGAACTAAAAATACGACAAAGATCAAAAGAGCTATGCTTTTTTTGCTTTTTATAAAATTTCTGAAATTAAAATGCATTTTTTTATTTGAAACTGAAGGTTTTGAATCTAGAGATGAAGTTTCTGTTTTTTCGTGCTTTTCGAGATTAAAGTTTATTTTTTCAAGCCCATCCATAACTTCTATAATATCGTTAAATTAATAGGCGTGTCAACTGCTTTCAAGGAGATTTAAAGAGCGCCTTTGCCCGAAATCATTGCCCAGGGAGTTTTTAAAATAATCCACAAATCATAAATAATCGACCTTTTCTTAACATACATCGCGTCCATTTCTATTCTTTTATCAAAATTTATTTCGCTTCTTCCTGAAACCTGCCAATAACCAGTTACTCCCGGTTTTATGGAAAGCACAACTTTTACCGCAGTTTTGGTTTTGGGATATTTTTTTTGCTGGTCTCGTAATTCATCCGGATAATAAGCCCTGGGGCCAACCAAGCTCATATCTCCTTTTAAAATATTAAAAAACTGCGGCACTTCATCTAAAGAATGTTTTCTTAAGAAATGTCCGACTTTAGTAATTCTTGGGTCATCTTTTAGCTTATAACTTCCTCTTTTGTATTCGTTAAAAAGATTTGAATATTTCGGATTATGGCGCAATATATCGTGCGCGTTTTCAATCATGCTCCTGAATTTATACATTTTAAAAGTTTTTCCGCCTTTTCCTATTCTTTGGGGTGTATCTGCTAAAACAGGGCCTTTTGAATCAAGTTTTATAAGTAAAGAGACAACTAAAATTAAAGGAGAAAATATAACTATAAGAATTAATGAAAAAACTATATCCATTAACCGCTTTGTAATTTCGTAGAATCCGCTTTTTTTAATTTCGATATAAGGCATAAATTAAGTAAGGTGTTCGTTTGATGTACCCGACAGGCTTTCAACTAATTTTTTTATTTTAGGGACAGAATCTTTTGGACAAACTAATATAACATCTTCCGTATTAATTACTAACATTTTCTCTAAATCTATACCAACCGTTAGCTGGTTTGTAAAATTAAATACCAAAGTATCACTCGAGTCTTCAAGCATAACTTTTCCTTTGGTAACATTTTCGTCTTCTCTTTCGCTTAGAGCTTCTTTTAAAGCTTCCCATGCGCCGATATCGCTCCAGCCGATATCAACCGATAAAACTCTTGCGCAAGATGGGTCTAATTTTTCTAAAATTGCATTATCAAAGGATATTTTTTCAATGGTTGGATATATTGTTTTTAATATTTTTTCGTAAGTGTTTGTCTGATAAGCGCTGTGAATCTCTTTTAGTTTTTTATGAAGCTCCGGGGAGAATTGTTCAAATAATTTCCATAAAAACTTAGGAGTTGTTACAAAATATCCTAAATTCCAGGCATGATGTCCGTCTTTTATATATTTTTCCGCTATAGATAAGTGTGGTCTGTATTTAAAACCTGCAAAACTAAAAACAGGAACTTCGTCTATTTCTTCTATTTGCTTTCCAAATTCTATATATCCAAGATTCTGACTCGCAAAACGGGGTTTCTGGCCGATAAAAACTATTTTTTCGGGGTCTTTTAAAATAATTTTTTCTGCTGCCCTTAATACTTTTCTAAACAACTGCTCATTTCTGACAAGATGGTCGCTTCCCCATAAAAGCGCAAATGGTTCATTCGGATTTTTTTTTGCAAAAAGCGCGGTTATAAGCCCTACCGCCGGGCCGACATCACGCATTTCCGGTTCCACTATTATATTTTTTACCGGAAGCTTTGGGAGCTGATCTTTGACTATTTCTTCATACTGTTTTCCTGTAGATATAAATATATCTTCCCATTTAAATTCAGGGAAAAGTTTGGAAACTGCAATCTGAAGCATTGATTTATCTCCGACAATTTTTTCAAACTGTTTTGGAGTATGTTTTCTGGATAATGGCCAGAGCCTTGTCCCTACACCTCCTGCAAAAATAATTACCTTCATATCTTATTTTTATTTATAATTTCCATAAGGGACTTTCTAAAGTTTTCAAAAGAAAATTTTAAAGAGTTTTCTTTACACAAGTTAGTATTATAGCTTTTGTTATTAAATAATTCCAATGTTTTTATTAAACTGTCCGGCGTTTGATTATCAAAAAATTCTCCCGTAATGCCTTCTTTGATTATATCAATTGCCCCGCCCCCCCTAAAAGCGATCACGGGTTTTCCGAAAGCTTGAGCCTCCACCATGACCAAACCAAAATCCTCAATACCTGGAAAAATTAAAGCCTTACAATTTTTATAATAGTACGAAAGCTTCTCATCAGTCAATTCTCCTAAAAATTCAATATTGGATTTAGCAACGTTTTTAAGATTTGCTTCTTCATTTCCCGTACCAACAATTTTTAGAGGAAGATTCAATTTATTAAATGCTTTCACTGCAATATCTATTCGTTTGTAGTAAACAAATCTTGATACGATCAGAAAATAATCATTTTCGCATTCCTGATTTTTGATTTCTGATTTTGAAAGACTTACTGGTGGGTAAATTATTTCCGAATCCCTATCATAATATTTTTTTATTCTCTTTTGAACTTCTCCGGAAATAGCAATATACCTATCCGGCCTTTGGCAAGCAATTTTATCCCAAGTTTTTAAATAAAACACTGCAGGTTTTGCAAAAAATCTAAATAGCGAATTCTTAAAATATTGATCGTATCCGCTCCATAAATATCTTGTCGGAGTTAGTAAGTAGCAAATATGTAAGGTTTTAGGTTTAGTAATAATTCCTTTTGCCGATTCACTTGTAACTGAAATAACCAAATCATATTCATCAAAGCTAAAACTTTCAAATGCAATTGGCATAAGTAATGCGTAAAGCTCATGAAAGGATTTAGCCAAAGGAAAATTTTGCAAAAACGACGTTTTAACATCAAAAACTTCTGCCCATTTAGCGGTTTTTTTGTTATAAACAGACGTGTAAAGAGGAGCATCCGGAAAAATTTTATGAAGCGCTAAAAGCACTCTTTCCGCCCCTCCCCGCTTATTTACCCTGTCATATACCAAAGCTACTTTCATAGATTCGACTACGCCAACTCATTAATCTTTCAACAAAGATTCATAAACTTCCAGCGTTTGTTTAGCCATTTTCTGCCAGGAATATTCTTTTGACAATTTATGCGCTCTTTCAATTATTTCTTTTTCGTATTTTCCATCATAAACCTTACTCATTGCCTCTTGGATTTCTGATATATTCTTAGGGTTAAAATATAAAGCGTTGTCTTTTGCAACCTCTCTTAAAGAGGGAATATCCGAACAAATAACTAAGCATTTATTTGCCATTGCTTCTAAGACAGGCAGTCCGAACCCTTCCATTAAAGAAGGCATTACCAAACAAAGCGCGTTTTTATAAAGAGCTGATAACTGTTCGTCGGTTGCAGACTCATAAAAAATAATATTTTGGGATTTTATTTTTTGCTCTAAACGCTTATAAAAATAATCTTTTTTACCAACAAAAATTAACTTAACATGCTTTTCTTTTGAAAAATTATTAAATGCGGCAATTAGATTTTCCAGATTTTTATGCGGATATGCGTTTCCAACATACAAAAAATACTTTCCAAATTCGTTAATTCTTAATTCTGAATTCTTAATTCTTAATTCCTGATCTGCTGCTTCGGGAGTAACTACAATTTTTTCATCTTCTATTTTTAAATGGTCGATGACTTCATTTTTTGTTGCAACAGATGGGACAATTATTTTTCTTGCATTTTTTGAAGCTTTATAAATTATAAATTTATAAGCAAAAAGTTTTAAATAATATAATAAAGGAAATAGAGTCGACGCCTTTCCCGTTGGGTAATGATTTATGATTAAGTCATGAATTGTAATAACATAAGGTTTTTTATAAAAAATCGGTAAAGAAAAATAAGGAAAATGCACTAAATCCAAATTTTCCTTATTCAAAATTCCGGGCAATTCATACTGTTCTTTAAAAGAGTGCCATTTAATGTTTACATATACTATTTTCCATTTACTATTTACTATTTGCTTTTCAATATATCCCAGGTCTTCTTTCTTTACAAAAATAACATATTCATTTTTTATATCAATTTGTTGGAGATTTATGATTAAGTTACGGATATATCTTCCAACACCTGTCTGATTCAAAAGCCTGACATCAATTCCAATACGCATAGAGCAATTATACTAGAGTAATCTTTCCAATACAAAATTATTTTTTGTTAATTTCCCGGAGGCTTTTCCAAAGTTTTACTTTTATTGCAGATTTTATTATGTATGTAATAAAAAATGGATACTCATCTTTATAATGCTTGTCGTAAAAAATTTCCATTGCCTTATATCTCCATTTTGTAACCCTTAGTTTTGTTTCTTTGTTAGCAGTGGTTAAATTTTGGGAAACTTTTTTAATTCCCCCCGAAACTCCTTTGTGGTGAAAAATGGAAGCATTAGCAACATAATAAATCTTCCAGCCTTTTTGTTTTAACATATAGCAAAAATCCAAATCTTCTCCGTAGAAAAAATAATCCTCATCCCACCAATTAACCTCTTCTCCGGCAGTCCTTCTTACCAACATAAAAGCTCCTGCCAAAGCATCTATTTTATGCGTTTTATTCATATCAAGCCAACCCATATGATAACCGTTAAATACTTTTGATTTTGGAAAAAGCCTGGAAAGACCGGTAAAAAACATTAAAGAATTCCAGGGCGTTGGAAATCCTCTATGTGTGGCATCGTCTATTTCTCCGTTTCCCATTACAACCTTGCAGGTTGCAGCGCCTGCTTGCTTTTCTTTCTCCATAAAATCTATCATTTTTCTAATTGTATCTTTGTAAACAATTGTGTCGGGGTTTAAAAACAAAACATAGCGCCCCGAGGATTTTTTTATTCCGGCATTATTTGCTTTTGAAAACCCCAGGTTTTTACTGTTATAAATGAAAGTTATATCTTTTTCCTTTTCCAAAACTTCCCTACTGTTATCAGACGAAGCATTATCAACAACAATAATCTCGTATTCATTATTTTTTAACTCCTTTGTATAATTATCTTTTATAGATTTTATACACTTTAGAACAAAATCCTTAGAATTATAATTAACAATAATTATCGATAAATCTTTCATATACAAGACATATAGACTTCTTCTAATTTTTTAGTTATTTTTTGCCAATCATATTTTTCCTCAACGAATTTTCTGGCATTAAGAGTAATCCTATTATATAAAGAATGATTAGTCAAAAGATTACAGACTAAATCAGTAAGCTCAAACGGCGTTTCTCCTGATAATACATGTGTATTATCTTTTGCTTCCAAACCAACAATGCCTAAATTAGTAGTAACAACCGCTGTACCTGAAGAAAAAGCTTCTAGTATTTTATAACTCGTTCCACCTGCAACTCTAAGTGGCGCTAAGAGTATATATGACTGTCTAAAAAATGAAGACGTTTCCTGATTGTTTTTTTCGTCTAAAATAATATTTTTAGCTTTCGCAAGATTTTTAAGATCTTGGGGAATGTTTTTGCCGACAATCCAAAGCTTTAAATCAATATCTTTAGAAAGAGTAGTAAGTTTTGCTAAAATATTTGGCCAGATTTCTTTTAAAATAAACTCCAAAGCGTCTTGGTTTTGAATCCACTTAAAATCCCCAATAAAAAGTATGCGCTTTTCTGAAGGCATGTGCTGGAAACTTCTAAATATAAAAGCATCTGTATCAACTCCGTTTGGCACAACAACAGCATCCGCTCTTTTCATAATACGCTTATCTGCCTTGGACACCGCAACAAGTTTATCTGCTTTTTTCCAAACTCTTTCTTCAATTCTTCTAAGCTTTAATGCGTCCAAATAAAAAAGGGGTTTAAGTAAGGGGTTTGCAAGTTTTGCATACCTTTGATAAACCATGTATTCAATGTTATGTTCAACTAAAACTACCGGAATATTCACTTTTGGCAGGTTTTGATAAACGTAAAACGTTTCAACATGGATAAGATTATATTTTTCTCTGACTAATTCATCTTGGATTGCGAGTTTTAACTTATTATTTGTGTGTCCTGTAATTAAAAACGGGTTTTTAGAAAAACCTGTTTTTAGAATATTTTCCACAGTCCATTGCTTACGCCTTAAAACGACAATAACTTTTTTGCAGATTTTTTCAACTTCTTTAACATCTTCCTGCTTTTGAAAATCACGCTTTTCACAAATCAAAGTTATCTCATGATTATTAGACAAATTTTTTATCAAGTTGTAAAGCCTTATATGTCCGCCCGAATATAGCGGAAATGGCAGATATGAAGAAACAATTAAAATTTTCATGGTTTTTTTTGCAAATCTAATAATAAATAATCTTTTGTAAAAGATACTATTTTGTACGTCTTTCCTAAGCCAACGTCTTCGGGGTTTGGATTAGAAATAACCAAATAAGAAGCTCCCATTTTAATCATTTCCGGAAGAGGTTTTTCAAAACTTGCCCAGCCTTTTCTTTTTGTCTGATACAAAAATGAAGTATCCCCATCATACAAAGCGATAATTTTTGCATTTTTAGGTATCAACTTATCTATAGCCTCCCCTGCAATAACAATCGACCTATTATTAATATTGAAATAATCCCTAACGCTAAACCAGCTGAAAGAAAACATTAACATTACGCAAATTATAAAAACGGAAATGGTTTTAAATTTTGAAAAATATTCTTTTGGATTAAGTAAAAAAATGCTCCCAATTCCCAAAAATATGGCAATTGAAGGAATAGTTGGTATTTGATAATAACTATGCTGGACATTTCCTGTTGCAACAACCGAAACGTAAATCAAAGAAGATAATATAAATGAGAAAAAATACAAAAAATTCTTGTTCTTAACAACTAAAAATCCGAAAATAAAAATAAATAAGCCCCAATAACCCAAGATAAGCTCACCCACCCTTTTTGCGAATATCCAATGGAAAAATGCGCCTTTAAATCTAATATTGTTTCCGTTAAGAAGCCAGGCGCTTTGGGGAATACCTTCAGGAAACTGCGCCATCCAGACTCGCCATAAAACAAAAGGTAAGAGAGAAAGAATTGCAAATACCCATAACTGCCATTTTTTTAAAAAAACAAACCCAAATTTTTCAAACGCAAGATAAACCATCGGCAGCATAAAAAATGCCGCAAATGGTTTTATAAGAAAAGCTCCTATTGTAAAAGCCAAAGTAATAAAAAATTGAAAATTGAAAATTGAAAATTTATCTTTGTTAATCCATAAATCAAAAAAATATATGCTTCCTAAAATAAAAGCAATCATTAAGGAATCAGGAAGAATGGTTCTTGAGTAAAAAATATTAAAAGGTAAAAATAAAAAGAAAAATGCAGCCATTAATGCGCTTTGCAAATTTAAATGTTTTTTAACAATCAAATAAAGAAATACAGAAGAAATAAGAGAAGCAAATATGCTAACGAGCCTTCCCCATTGTTCAATAGTAAAAAACCCGAAAATCATAAACGAACCGGCTTGAAGAACGTTATATATTGGAAATTCAACAAATCTATAACCTTTGGGATTATCATATATTCCCGAAGGAACATTGGATAAATCGTCAAATCTTGGGTGAAGAAGATCAAAACCGTCATTGACAAAATTTCTGGAAACTGCAGAAGTATCTGCCTGACGCCAACTATGCCAATCTGCAACAGGGCCGTCAAACCTATAAAGCCTTACGAAAAACCCTGCCAATAAAAGAAAAAAAAGTAAGAAAAGTTCAATTTTTTTTATATTTAATTTCATGTTAATTAGCTTTTTTTTGAATTTTCTGGATATCTTTAATGCTTCCGTCATCGTTGAATTCAAAAATTCTTCTGTTTGTTGATAACTCTGTACTTGCTAAAGCGCTATTTATGTCTTGGTGTAGATAAACTTTTGTATCCTTATTCTTAAAAGAAAACCAAACAGCATCGGAAAGACCCACGGGAAATACCCAAGCTTGTCCATATTTAATAGGAACGTTAACAAAGTGAAATTCCAGTGGATTTCTAGACCAGCTATCGGTATATAGCCCGTCAATTGAGATTATGTACTTTCTTACTTTTTCTCCGGCCCCCCGCCAGTCAAAGCCGGTTTGTTGTACCTGAATTATCTGAAAAAGCGAATAAACAGTAACAAAAAGTAAAACTGATGCAAAAGCTGTATTTTTCCCGTTTTCCAATAAAAAATTATATAGTTTTTTAACTAAAATAACAAAAATAATTATTAGTCCTATTGATGCGAGATAGCTGTACCTTGACGTAATATTGCCAAGACCTATAAAAGGAATGAGTGAAACTAGAAAAAATGATAATCCAAAAAGTACAATCTTTCTTTCCTGACTATCAAATAATTTTTTAGATTTTTCAAATATAAAGAATAATCCTAACAAAACCAGGGGAATCATTCCAAGTGTTAATAAAATGTTATCTCTCATAATAATTCTAAGCTTTTCGTAGAAAGGTAACGTTAAAGAGCCAAAAAACGTTAGAAAAATATAGCCTAAGATATTGCCAATAAGATTAAAGGGAAATTTTATAAGATCGTAATTATAATCTCCGCTTAGCCAATGACTGTTAGAGATGTATCTTAAAATCAAATATACAACTATTGGAATAAATAAAAATAAAAAGTCTTTTCTTCTAAACATATTCATAACTAAAACTAACGAATTATCTTTTAATTTATACGCAATAATAAGGAGCGGTAAGAAAATTCCAAGTTCGTGGAATAAAAGCGCTAAAGAAAAAAATGCGAAAGATAAAATATAGTAATAAAGCTTTTTTTTCTCTTCGTAGTAAATAAAAAATAATAATCCTAAAAGTCCAAAAAACGCGTTAAAAAGATGTCCTGTCGAAGAAATCCAAAAAACTGCTTCGGTAGATCCACTCATTATCAAAAATAGAAAAGCTGCAAAAGCAGCTAAAAGAGTATTTTTAAAAACCTTTTTTGCAAGTACAAAAAATAAAACCGTGACTGCAAAATGGAGAAAAAGTGAAACAAAGTGATAAACAATCTGATTTAACCAAAACGTATGATACATTAAATAAAAATAAACTTTTGTTCCGGGTCTGTAGAAAAAACCATTAGCTTCTGTAAAGTATCTTAAAATACCTTCCGGCGCATCAGCCGCCCACCTTAACCAAGTAAAATCATCTCCAATAAAAAAGTTTCCAAAGCTCGAGGAAAATAAAACTATAGATAAAAAAAGAAGATAAACTGCAATTGCATAACTTGATGTGGCAATTTTTTTAAGCTCTATAAATAAATTAATCTGCTTTTTTTGATACATTACTAAAACGCCAAAAACTATACCCATTAATAACCACAATAAAAATGCAATTTTAGAAGCTTCAAAAACATCAATTAGGGTTGCGTTAAGAGCAAGACCCACAAGGCCTGCGGCAAAACCCAAAACAAAACTTTTAGCTATTTTTGAATCAATCTCGGGCCATATTTTTTTAATATATACGGCAAGCGACAAAAATATAGTAAGAAAAGACACAAATCCCAAAAGCCCTATTTCCCCTAATATTCTTAGATAATTGTTATCAACTGCAAGACTAACCGACCCGTATCCGCTTCCTACCAAAATATTTCTTTCAAATGCAATAAGCGCGGGCGGCCACTCACCTTGAAATCTGGTTGTAAATGAAAGATCATAGGCCGCGACTTTTTTAACTATAAAATCTCCATGCAGTACCAAGAAATCAGCCGATATCAAAGACTTAACATCAGGCGGGAATTCGTAGAAAAAATTTCCTAATCTTCTTACAACAGGAGAAAGCGACAGATTTATATAACCTGTTCCTTGAGGAAGAGTTTCACCGGTTGATATATTTGTAGGAATAACCAGAGGAACCTCCGGGGGAATAAATTCAAACGGCAGTATTGCAGAAGGCGAAGCATAAGAATCATTTTTTTCACCGGCAATAGAATTAATTAATTCTTCTTTATCTTTAACTCTTTTTTGCAAAACTATTTTGTTCTTAAAATACGCTGAACTTACGAATTTAACATGGCCAACAGATTCTCCCGTTTTTGCATCAACCAAAACATCTACTTCGGAAATTGTACTTTTAAAACGGTTAAGAATCGTTGGCTGAAAGCTAACGATTAGAATTGCAGACGCTAAAAGTATAGGTATGGATAGAAAAATTAATTTTCTTTTCTGGAAGAAAAATACAATAAAAAGTGAAATAAATAAGACAAAAAGCGAAACTCTTGAAACTGTCATAAAAAGAAGAATAAAACCCAAAGAAGCTGTTAATAAAAGGAATAATTTTATAAATAAATTTTTAAACCCGAAAGTCATGCTTACTATAATTGGGATTACCAAAACAAGATACGCTGCCAGATCGTAATGTCCGGCAAAAGTAGAAGGAACCCGCGATAGGCTCGAAAGCTGAATCGGAATTCCTTTTGCAAATTCTTCATTCATTGTAAGAAATGCCGGAAACCCTTGGTACTTTTGTCCAAAACCGTATCCAATAACGGCAAGAAGCGTAATTGCAAGTGTAGCTATTACAAAGGGAATTAATTTTTTATCTTTCATACCCTGATACGCTATAAAGAATAAACTCATATACTCTATATGTCTTACAAGACTTAAAAACGCAACGTTTGGAAAAACATTCGCAAGGGTTGGAAAAATCAACAATATTCCATGAAGAGTGGCAATTGCTCCAACAATCCAGAAAATAAAAATAGGTATGGTTAAAGGAGTTTTTAAGTTTATTTTTTTTCTGAAAAGAAGTGATACCCAAAATAAGAGAATAAACAAAATAACAAAGTCTTCAGTCCTAACATAAACCCATGTGTTTTTAATATCCAGAAGGGGAATTTTGGGAATTAGGGGAA
Organism: Patescibacteria group bacterium; assembly: GCA_038057595.1. Taxonomy (GTDB): domain Bacteria; phylum Patescibacteriota; class Microgenomatia; order Levybacterales; family UBA12049; genus JACRFQ01. The sequence continues at coordinate 5,701 of JBBUCX010000007.1, read as the reverse complement.
TAAAAACCAACAAAAAAAGTGTTATTAAAAATAAGATTTTATCTTTAATAAAGAAAACAATTTTTTTCATATTTTTAAAGCCTGCGAGTAGGTATCCTGTAAATATTTATTATTTATTATTTTGCCTAAAACCACAAGTGTTATTGCCTTTGTTTTGAGCATTAATTTTACCAATAAATATTCGAAGTAAGACTTATGTTTCCTATAAAAAATAAGGATACCTTTATAAATATTAACAACAGCAAAAGTCTTATTACTACTGCCTAATTCTTTGTGAAAAAGCATGATATTTGGGTAAAAATATGTTAAAAAACCTTTTTTCTTTATTCTAAAGCATAATTCCATGTCTTCTATGTACATAAAAAAGTCCTTTTCAAATCCATTAACCTTATTAAAATTATTTTTTTCTATCATTAAACATGCTCCGCTAACCCAATCTGCGTGTTTTATAATATTCGGACTTTCCTTTAAATTAAAAAGCTTATTAAATCCTAAAAGAACTAAAAATAAATTAAAAAGCGAATAGAATTTTCCGCAGGACAACTGACTTGTTCCATCTGCATTTTTTAATTTTCCGCCCAAAATCCCAATATTCTTATTGTCTGACAAGTAATTTATCATTTTTATAAATCCCTGATCTTTTATTTCGGTATCGGAATTTAAAAATAACAAAAACTCTCCTTTTGCCCTAGATGCTCCGAAATTACATCCTTTTCCAAAACCTAAATTTTCTTTACTTTCATAAACTCTAAAATTAGAAATTGCTGATTTGAAATTAGAAATTGCCTCAAAACTTCCATCTTCCGAATTATTATCGACAACTATAATCTCAAATTTATTACCATCCAGTTCTTTTTTATATTGTTCAACAATTGAATTTATGCAACTTATTGTTAGGTCTTTTGTTTTATAATTTAGAATTATTATTGAAAGTTCCATGTTCATCTAAACCACGCGGCACGCCCTAGTGTATAGTTTAAATTTTTACTTTTTCTTTCGCCAATTTCCCTTGCAGGAACTCCTCCGACAATTTTAAACTCTTCTACATCCTTTGTTACTACAGCGCCGGCTGCAACTACTGCACCCTTTTTAATTGTTACACCGGGAAGAATAATCGACCTAGGACCAATAAATACGTAATCTTCTACTACAACAGGAGCAAAAGTAGGCTTAAAATTTTCGTCATTAATATCGTGCTCTCCATTGTAAATCATAACCCCGGTTGCAATATTTACGTTATTTCCAATTGTTAATTTATCTCTTCCATCAAGAACAACCCATTCTCCAATTATTGAATCTTTACCAATACTTATCCCGCTTGCTTTATATATACTTGCGAACATATGAACAGCCGAGCCCTTGCTTATTTTCATTCCACAGAGTCGATAGAAAAATCTCCTAAAATGATGTATTGGCGTATAACCAACTATCAGGATTAAAAAAGAATTGATTAATTCTAAATATATTGTCTTTATGCGATTTAAAATTTTATCTATCATTTATTCCCTACTTCCTCTAAAACTTTTAAGGTTTGTTTTGCCGTTTTTTCCCACGAAAACTTCTTAACTTGTAAATATCCTTTTTTTATCATTTCTTCTCTTAAATTTTTATCCTCTATTACTTTTTCAATTGTCTTTGATATTTCATCTGTATTTTCCGGATCAAAATACAAAGCCGCATCTCCGCCTGCTTCGGGTAGGCTTGAAACGTTACTGGTTATTACCGGACATCCATTCTTCATTGCTTCTAAAACCGGAAGGCCGAAGCCCTCATAAAGACTTGGCAGCACAAAACATAAAGCATTTTTATATAAACTCGGCAATTCACTATCGGAAACAAAATCCAAAAACTTAACTTTTTCCAAAATCCCGAATTTCTGCGGCGCTTTTAAAATATCATCGTAAAGCCAGCCTTTTTTACCAACAATTACAAGAAAGATATCTTTATCTATTTTTGAAAAAGCTTCTATGAGCTTTTCGATATTCTTTCTTGGCTGCAGCGTTCCAACAAATAAAATATATTCCTTATTAATCCCAAACTTTTTATTCAAATCTTTCATACTTTCAGCTTTATAAACATTATGAACTTTTGAACTTTCGTTTTCGCGAATTCCCGGATAAGTCACTATAATATCTTTGGGCTCAACTTCGTACTCTTTAATTATATCATTCTTGCTAAATTCACTAATAGTAAGAATTTTCTTGGCATTTTTAACAGAATATGCTGTCCAGTTTTTAAGTTGGTACAAATCTTTTTTTGCAAAAAGCTCCGGGAAGCGGATAAAAGATAAATCCATAACAGAAATAACTGTAGGAGCAGAAGAAAAACGGGGTGCGTAATGAGAAGGGGTAAAAAAAACATCGGGTTTTTTACCTAAAAATAAACTTACAGGAAGCGCGAATTGAGTCCATATTTTTTTGGGTCCGATAATTTTATATCTCCATTTCTCTGTCGGTGGTAGCATATCTACTCTTGGCTGTTCTTTAAGATATATTTGAAATTTGAGATTTGAAATTTGAGATTTATGAAATTGCATCAGCAATTCATAAGCATATTCTCCTATGCCTACTCTTTTTTCTACATTTGCCTCATTTCCGTCAATTCCAATTAACATAGGTTATAAAATTAAATTTAGAATATTTGAAGTTAGATTTCTTTGACGTTTTTGATCTTGAATCTTTGATATCTTGATTTCAAGAATTCAAGACGTCAAGTTCAAGAGAATCCAATTTCCTACTTCAAAAATTCATTAGTTTATACTAACCGCTCATTCCCGGATAGATAATGCTTAATTTATTTCTGTCTAATCCCAAAATCTCGTGTGCGTCATCAGCGGTTGACTTTGAAATGCAAAAAACCATATCTGTTTCTTTTTTTACCCATTTTAACTTTCTTTTTTGCACATCAATTATTTTCTTATGAGTTTCATTTGGATATTTATATATAATTAAATCGTATAAAATTGTTGCTTTTTTAGCGTGTTTTGCAGGAGGTTCAGTCCAGTCAGAGGTTATAAAAACATCAACGTTACCAATAAAATTTTCAATCGGTATGATATGAAGCCTGTTCCATAAAAAATCTAATAGAGTTGGCGGGAGTCTAAATTGTTTAATTGAAACATTTGGATTTGATTGAAAATTGCCCGCCCCGCTTCGCTTGGCAAGGCCGGGGAAAATTGAAAATTTAAAATTCTTTCTTAAGCTTGAATAGAAAAGAACGTATTGATTTTTTGAATCATGTTTAATTAAATTATCAACCAGCTCGCTTAGAAAGTTAGCTACTCCTGTATTTTCGTAAGCAAGTTGTGATATGTCTATTCCTATTTTCATTCTGTTTTGTACCTAAGCTCGTCTTCGCTAGATTCTCCATTATTTTTTTGTGATGTGTGTAAGATTAAATCAGCTAAAAATCCTGTAAATAAAACTTGGAAACCTGCCAAAACCAAAAGCATTCCAAAAAGCAAAAGCGGTCTGTTGCCTATCGTTTCTCCCTGAAAACGAAGTATAGTAAGGTACATAAGTATGAAAAAACCAATTAAGGCTAGGATTCCTCCCGCGACTCCAAAAAAATGAAGAGGACGTTTGGCATATCTGGATAAAAAAAGGATTGTAAACATATCGGGAATATCTTTAAATATCTTGGAAAATCCGTATTTTGACTTACCGAATTTGCGTTTCTCGTGAACTACGGCAACCTCTGTTACACTAAAACCTTTTTCCGAAACAAGAAGAGGAATAAACCTATGCATTCCGCCATATAAATTAATAGATTTTGCCGCCGTCTTTGTATAAAGCTTTAATCCGCAATTATAGTCGTGCAAATGCACCCCCCAAAAAGCGCTCATAATAAAATTAAAAAATTTGGAAGAGATGCGGGTTTTTAAAGCATCTTTCCTATCTTTTCTCCAACCGGTAACCATATCAAATCCCTCTTTGTGCTTTTTTATTAGTTTTCCTATTTCTTCGGGTCTGTCTTGTAAGTCCGCGTCCAAAGTTACTACCAAATCGCCTTTGGAAGCCTTAAAACCCGATGTAAGAACCTCTGCCTTGCCTCGGTTTTTCCTGAAAGACAAAATTCTGACATTGTTATTTTTAGCTTCAAATTTTTTAAGTATTTCCAGTGTTTTATCTGTTGAGCCGTCATCCACAAAAATTACTTCATAGCTTTTATCAAGCTTTAATAAATTGGGAATTAAAACCTTGTAAAATGCCTCAAGACTCTCTTCTTCGTTAAAAACTGGCACCACTGCAGAAATCATAAGAGTATTTTATCATTTTTACAGCTATTTTAACAAGTTAATTTGTTAATATTCTGCTACTTTGCTATGTAGCAAGATAGCAAAAGCAAAATAGGATTATTTTTAATAATTCTTTTTATATTGCTTTTCTATTTGTTTATTAATTATTCTCTTGTTACTAAGAGATAACTCAAGATTTTCAATAGCAATTTTTGTTTTATTATCTTTTTGCAAAATTTTCTCCTTTAAAATTCTTTCAATTATTCTTTCCGGTAAGAAATATGTCGGGTACTTATCCTTAATCTCTTTCCAGACCGATTCATCCATTAAATCCTTGTTTTTAGATTCTTTTGGCAGTCGTTCTATAACATTTCTGAAACCATCGCCTTTCTCTGTAAGCCAAGCTGCAATTTTAGCAATAGTCCCGTGACTCACGTGAATCTGTCTCTGAATCTCTCTATAGTCTTTTCCTTCCAGAAGAAACTTTGCAATCCTTAGTCTTCTTGATAAAATCTCAAGTTCTTTTTTAGTCAACAAATCCCCGAGAAAAATTATAGCTTCATCCATGTTTTTACACAGTAAGAAACCGTTAACGAGATCTAAAATTATTCCATGTTTTTCTTTTTCCGATTCTGAAAACTTTTTTATCATATGTAATTATATTAAATTTACGTATCTGAATTTGCTATCGTGCTATGTAGCACTGAAGCATAACTAATATTATAGAGTAGTTTGTTGTAAATTGAAATGTATTATTGTTGTTATGGATTGGCTTATAAATTAGTTCTGATTAGAGATTTCGGCTTTTGTCATTGTTGTTGCTCGTTTTTTAAAAGAAGAACTATCGAGAGGAAAAAAAGGCTATTTTATAAAATCTACTATTGAATACTACGAAGATACTGGAGGAAATTTCCGGGTGTTAAAGTGAGTATATTTAAATCTTTTTTTATTTTATCAATCTTAAAATCTTTAACATTATAGGTAATTAAAAAATCTGCTTTTGCCGCTTTGGCGCCTGCTAATATATGCGCATCATTTTCATCTAAGACATACTGCTTAAAAGACTCTTTTATTTTAGGCAGTGATTCTAGGAGTATTACAACCTCAAGATTGTTTTTAATAAGCGTTGTTAACATATCATTTCTTATATCCAACCTTATAACGACTATTTCCAGTTCTTTCTTCGATAATGAGGAAATAAAGAGTCGAATAGAATTGGTATTGAGTAAGAAATACGCAGCTCCCGACTGCGACATAAAAGAGGAGATTATCACATCCGAATCAACAAAAATTCGCATAGAAAATTATAGAAGCTTTCGTACTTTTTTTAGTTCTTTTTCAATAAGGGGGAGGTTTTTTTTATCGTTTTCTTCAGCAAAATATAGATCGCTGTCAAGACCCGTAAACAAAAAGGATATAGAGCTCGTTGGAATTCTATAAACTTTCCCTAATTTCTTCGCTATA
>JBBUCX010000006.1:0-5517 GCA_038057595.1 Patescibacteria group bacterium | reverse complement strand
CTATTTAAAACTCCAAAATCGGCAAGACGAATTGGTAAGTCGTGATAGCTTCTGACTTTTGTGGAATAAACAAGGCAGGCTTCAGGACAATTCATGGGTTTTAAGGCGTAGGTTTGATTTTCAACGTCAAGCTTAAACATGTTCTCTTTGTAAAAATCCCAATGACCTGATTTTTTGAATAAATCGTTTTTTACCATTACAGGGGTTAAGATTTCTTGATAGCCCTTTGATAAAAGCTCTTTTCTTAAATAATCTTGAATTGCTCGATAAATAAGATAACCGTTGTGGTGCCAAAAAACAGCTCCGGGTGCAACTTCATGAAATGAGTATAAATCAAGCTCCTGTCCTAGGGTTCTATGGTCTTTTATTTTTTTATCCATGAGGCCATTCTATCAAGTCTTATAATTTTTGTATATATCTTTGAGAGGGTAATCATTTAACAAGTAAGTTCGGATTATTTTGCAATATGTATCCTATAACCCCTGTTACAAAATCGCCGACAAAGGGAATTAAGTTTATTTTACTAAGTAAAAAAGCTAAGATTGCAAAGAATATAGAAACGCCAAATGTCGCCCCCAGTCCCCAGGCAACTCCGCCTAAAAAATTATTAAAGAATATTTCTTTTTTTGTTTTGTGAATATTTTCGTGTTTTTCCATATGCTAATAAAATCATGCGGTTTTAGAAAAGTTTTGTCAAGTTTACCCTGTCAAATCCGGCAAAGCCGGTACGAAGTAATTTGACTGGGTTTACAGGCCAAGTGAGGGTGCGATTTGCTGCATGGCGGTAAGAGATATATTTATAAACTCGTTAATGGGAATAGATAATTCTTTTTCGCAGAATTTTATTTGATTTCTATCTGCTCCTTTGGCAAACGAGCTTTGGTTAAATCTTTTTAAAATAAAATCTGGAGTTAAACCGGAGAGTTTTTTATCAGGGCTAATAAGAGCGGCCGCAATTATAAGACCTGTCAATTCATCACAGCAAAAAATACTCCAGTCAAGCCTTGATTTGGGTACAACATTATTAAATTTCCAGTTATGAGATTTTATCGCATACATAAGTTTTGGTTCGATTTTGTCTTTAAGTCTTTCTTCGAGTATTATTGTGTGTTTTTCGGGAGTATTTTTTGAAAGCTCATAATCTGCGTCGTGTAATAATCCTACCACTCCCCAATTTTCTTCTTCTTGAGGGGTTTGCAGGTTTTGGGGAGTCAGCCTTTTATACAAAGCTTTCATTGTAGCTTCGCATGCTAAATGATGCTTTGTAAGATTTTCATTTTTAATTAGGGATTTAAGCGTTTGGTATGCTTCGTCTCTGGTCATTTTCTAGTAACTAGATACTAGTAACTAGTAACTAGTTTGTGTGGAGCTGACAGGATTCGAACCTGTGACCTCTTCAATGTCAATGAAGCGCTCTAACCGGCTGAGCTACAACTCCTTAAACGAGTCTTCCCTCAAAGACTCGTTTAATTTTAACAGAATAAATTCTTCTTTACAATTTGTTACACTCTATAAACCTCGTTTCTTTCCATAGGTATAGGGTCTATTCTGGTTGGGTTTGCTACAACCTCTAAATGACCCATCGGACTTTGTCGATGAGCCATTTCTGCCCTTGCGGATACGATCTTTGGATCCTCGTCTCCAAAATGTTGAAACTCTCTGCTTGCCCACTGATTAGAGCTAGGTTCTCCTGTTCTTTTTCCTGATTCTGTCATAAAAAATTCACCTCCTTTAACCCCGCCAATTTGTGGTGAGCGTAGTCGAACCACAAAAAAACCGCCGTTTCTGGCGGGTGTCTTAATCCTTTATTTACAAGACAAATTCCCGCCGGTTAGGCGTTAATAAGGAACTTGACAATAAATAAAGATTTCATATTATTCTTAAATTTTATAAAAACAGACAATACATGTCAAGAGGATCTTTAAAAGAGTTTATCCGGTTTGGGTTGCGGTTACGCGTTCGCCCGAAAGCATAAAGCTCGTTCCGTGGCTTTTAACAAGCGTCCAGTAGTCTTTTTTGCCTTTTTTGCCGGAAATAACTCCAATCCAGGCTGCAGAATCTTCAACGCGCATTCTGGCATTTTGAATGGTTATAAGCATCCATTCAAAAAAATTTAAATGATATTTGCCGGGTTTTACAGGCAGTGTTGCAACCGTAATGTCTTTAAATTCAAGCTGAAGCTCTTTTGAAGACTCGGAAAGTTTTTTAAGTTCAACTACTATTTCCTGTATTTTTGTTTCAAGATGAGCTTCATTTCTTTGGCTTATTTTTGTTTCTGCGTGGATTATCTCCCTGAAATAATCAATTCCGGGTTCAACATCCACTTTTTTTTCTTTTTTTGGGAAAATTACTTCCTCTCCTTCATTTAAATCACCGGATGCTTTTTCGCCTGCATTGCTTTCTTTTACTCCAAGCATCTGTTGCATAGCTATTTTCCAATCCTGGGAAAGCTCCTGCCTTGCGGTGTTTTTTATTTGCGAAACAATACCATCTTCTGTTTCGTAAGGATCTTTAATGGTTTCTTTTCTTCCCTTTTGCGTTAATTTATTTGTCATAATACTATCCTATATATCACAGAGATCTTAAGAAATCAAGCGTTTTTTGCTGTCTTATAATATTTGCAAGTAAGTATCTGTTTTGCGAAAGATTTTGTCTTTCTGCTTCGGTTTTAGCCTGCGTTATAGCCTCGTCAATTTCTTTTTCTTCAACTTTAATTCTTTCTTCCTCTGCAATTTTTTGTAAAATAAATTCAAGCTTTACATCGTTTTCAGCCTTAATGCGGTATTCTCCCCTTAAGCCTTCTACATTTCTTCCGGTTGAAGCTAAATATTGGTCAAGTGTTAAGCCTAATTTTTTAACTTCGTCCAAAGTTTGGGATAAAAGTCTGTCAACTTCGGAGTCTATAATTATGTTTGGGATATTTACAGTGGAATTTGCCATTAATTCTTTGGCAATTTCTTCAAAGCCAATAGGCGTTTGTTCTTTACCCGGGACAACAATTTTTGTTTTTGCGGTTATTTTTTTGACAGCTTCTTTATAGTTTGTAAGGCTAACTTCCGGAGCTTCGCAGGTGAAGGCTTTAAAAAGCCAGTCTTTCTCCTCTTCCAGTTTTTCCACATGAATTTTAGGGTTAATAATAGGTGTTATTTTGTGTTCTTTTACAGCATCGCTGTAACCTTCCGGAAGCAGTTTTCTTAAGATGTCCTCCCTTAAGTGGTCTTTGTCTAAAGACTTTTCGACCATATCTTTGGGAGCCATGCCCTTTCTAAAACCGGGCAATTGAGCCTTAGCTACGTGTTCTTTAATAACTTCGGCTTTTGTTTTTTCAATTAAGTTAACCGGTATTGTAACCGTTAACTCAATTGTTCCGTCGGTGTGTTTTGCTAGTATTGAGTTCATGTATTTTGTGCGGACGAAGGGATTTGAACCCCCACACCCTTACGGGCACAAGGTCCTAAACCTTGCGTGTCTACCATTCCACCACGTCCGCAAGTAGAATGATTATACAAAAATTATAATGAAAGGGAAAGTGCGTCTTGCGGGTTTGTCAGAATAAATTTTTGTATCATATTGTAATGAATATTAACGCTATTTGCCCAATGAGGGGAAGAAGCGTAAAAACTTCCTATTTCATAAATGTTTTCTCCGCCCCATTTATCCATATATTTTTCTCTCAAGCCTTGGGAAACTGTTTGGATTCCTTCTTTCCATGATTTAAATCTTATTACATTATCTCCATATACTCCCCATCCCCAACCATTATATGAGTAGGGAGGAATTTGTTTTCCATAGGTAGATTCAACGCCTGATATGGCTAAAACCAGCCTCCAATCAAGGTTGTATTTGTCTGCGTAAAAAACAAAATCGCCTGCATTAGAAACCATAGGGGAATCATAACGTTTAAGGTAATTTTCAATTATTTTTACACGGTAATCACGTGCTACCTTATTAGATTCGGTAGGTTTAATGGTTGCAGAAGACGCTGAAGCCTGATTTCTCGCGTATGATTCTTGAGGGATAAATATTACTATTGCTGCCAAAACGGCAAGCAAAATTTTTTTCTTCATATTTTGGTTAAGTTTTTAACCAAAAAAAATCCTAACGTATGTATTTGGAAAGACATACCTTAGGATCTAGGAAGAATGTATCACATAACTATAGGTTTGTCAAGGGGTAAACTATAGGGTAATATCAAGTTGGTCCATGAAGTGGTTAACGCTATCAGCCCAAGCGCCGTTACTGCCCGGAGTATATTTAGTCATTATCTGTTCCGGAGTTTCCAAGCCTTTTGATTTATATTGTATTGCCAGAGTTTTCGTAACAGTATTTATTGCCTGATTATAATTATCAAACCTTGTTACTTTTTTGCCGTAAATTCCAAACCCCCAGCAATTATATGAGTCTTTTATAATTTTTTTGCAAAGATTAGATTCCTGCATGGCAATAGCCGGAATTAATCTGTAATCTATTTCGTATTTATCTGCTGCGGCAATTACCTCATCCGCATACGGAATTAAAGCTGATTTATGTTTTTTAAAAAAATCTCTAACAATTGTAATTCTCATGTCTTCGCTTGTTACGTTCATTTTAAGAGTTCCGGATGCTCTTGGAAGAGCTGCGTAAGCAACTTTGGGTGCTTTTGCAGATAAGTCAGTGCTTCCTTTATATAAATAAGATAATAAAGATAAGCTTAAAATTAAAACTAATGGGGTTAAAAGAAAAAATGCGGTGGGCAGAATAACCTTTTTCATCAATAGCTTAGATTGACATATTTCGGATTTCTTGTCAAGCTTTGGAAGCTAAATTTAACCGGATAATTTATATTTACCAGTAAGTTTTGTTTGTTCTAAAATGTGTCCTTTCATTGCGTCTAAAACTTGTTGTTTTGTAGCGCCTTTTTCAAGATTTAGAAAGGTATCAAGAGAATAAAGCTTAAACACATAACGATGTTCTCCCTTACTTGGACAAGGGCCGGCATAATGAGGCTCCTCAAAATCATTCATGCCCTCAATTGATTCATTAGGAATTGAGTTTTCGTCTATAGATGTAATTTCCGGCTTTATGTTAAAAAGAATCCAGTGGGTAAAATCTTTTGATGGGGAATCCGGATCTTCTACGATTAAAGCTAAGCTTTTTGCAAATATTGATACAGTAGATATATTAAGCGGAGGGTTAATGTTTACACCCTCGCAGGTGTATTTTGCTGGGATTGAATTTCCGTTTGAAAAAACAGGACTTATTATAGTCATATTACTTCTGCTTTCGATAAAAGTTGTATTATCATACCCTTCTTTTGTAATGTAATTAAAATAATAGCCGTAAGCAAGAAAAACTGTAATTGCAATAAGAGTAAAGCTTAAAATAAATTTACGCATCTTGAGCGGGAGACGGGAATCGAACCCGCCACATTCTCCTTGGCAAGGAGACATTCTACCAATGAACTACTCCCGCGAGCTTCGCTTGTGCTGAGGATGTGAGTCGAACACATATAGCCTGTTCTTCAGACAGGTGCCTTGA
>JBBUCX010000005.1:0-2315 GCA_038057595.1 Patescibacteria group bacterium | reverse complement strand
AAACTTATAATTGATTAATGGATTTAGTAACAGGACTCGTTTCTTTAATAATCTTGGTGTATTCCGCAATTCTGCATGAGATAGCTCACGGACTTGTTGCGGAGAGGCTTGGAGACCCTACGGCAAGACTTTTAGGAAGGCTTACCTTAAACCCCAAAAACCATATTGACCCCTTTATGAGTATTGCGCTGCCTTTAATTTTGATATTATCGGGCTCCCCTGTTATTTTTGGAGCTGCTAAACCTGTACCTGTTGATCCGTTTAATTTAAAAGACGGGAGAAAAGACATTGCTTTGGTTTCTTTAGCAGGACCTGCTACCAATGTGTTAATTGCCGCTACAGCGGCGCTTTTGATTAAGCTCTTGGAGGAATTTACGGTTTTAGGAGACTTTCAGGTTTTTGCTTACTGGTTTTTGCTAATTAGCGTAAAACTAAACCTACTTCTTGCTATTTTTAATCTTATCCCAATTCCGCCTTTAGACGGTTCTAAAATTTTTGCTTTGATTTTACCGGAAAAAGAAGCAAATACCTTCCTTGCGCTTGGGAGTATTGGTATATTTATTTTATTTTTTCTTTTGATGTTTCCAATCGGCGGATTTTCTTTGGGAGATTTTATTTTTAATCTTTTAACCTTCTCCGAAAAGCTTTTAGGGATTTAGAACGGCTATTCTTGCTGTGTGAAGCAAATCGTCTTCCTGGTTATGAGTAAGGCTAAGAGCCCTTGATAGTTTAAAAACTGTTGAAAAGCTTGATATCCTTTTCCCGGTCTCAATTTTTGATATTGAGGAATGGTCTAACCCGGCTTTTCTTGCAAGAGCTCTTTGACTTAAACGGCGGTCTTTTCTATAACCTCTTACAATATCCCCAAAACTATCACCCGGAAAAACCTCTATACTTTCCCCATTTAATGAGTCTGGGATTAATTCTTTTTGAATCAAATCCAAACTCAACTCTCTCATAGAGCTTGCGGCAATTTCAAATCCGCGTAAATCTAATTGTAATGCTAATTTTTCTATTTCTGCTGCCATGGTAAAGCAGGATTATAGCAAATAAAAATAAAAATTAAAAGCCTTGAGGAATTTTGAGCAGGGACGCTTGAGGCTCAAAATTAACTATAAATTGAGATGATTTTCTATTCTGCTTACTCTTTTTTGAGTTCTAACAATTTCCCCGTCAAATTGATCAATCATGACATCCACTGTTTTTTCAATTTTCTTTACTCTCTTTTTAACATCTTTAATATCCTTCTCAATAGGATTAAGTCTTTTCCCAAGTCTTTCATCAATAACTTCTCCTATTTGTTGCAAGTCATTATTTGTAAGCATCTTTCAAGAATACTATTTGAGAAAAAAATTTACAATATAACAAACTAGTGCAGGGACGCTCGGATTCGAACGAACCTGGAAAAGCCCTGCCCGCCACCGGCTGTCGCCCTAGGCGACTGCAGGCAGGAGTTTTGTCCCAGAAGTATCTTGCAGGCCAGGAAGGAATCGAACCCTCAATAGAGGTTTTGGAAACCCCTGTTATACCATTTAACTACTGGCCTATTTAGGCCTGCTTAGAACTTCGGGATCCCGTACATCTAAGCAAAATCTTGGATTTTGCAAGATGGTACTGGGAGAGACTGCTGTGATAACCATTTCACCACGTCCCTATGCCATTATTATACTTGGAATATTTTTTGTAATCAACGCTTGAGGATAAATGAATTTATAAAAGAAGCTATTTGAGTTTTTCGTTTTCTTTGTGATCGGTCCCACATATCTTGCTTCAAGTCTTTCCAGTACTGTCCGTACACGACTTGAAGAGCGATAAAGAGGGACGTCGCGCTATTTTAGCTTCTCTGATTCGCGGTGCTCCGTAATTTTCCTGCAATGCTTGCAATACTTTTTTAGCAACAATTTTTCTTCTGTATTTATTTTGTTTCTTGTTGTAACGTAATTCCTGTTTTTACAAACAGTGCAAACGAGTCCCAATGTTGCTCTATGTTCTCCTTTTTTTGCCATGAATGGTATTTTATCAGAATTATCGTAAATTTTGAATAGCTAATATTGAGCCGGCTGTGGGAATCGGACCCACGATCTAGTCATTACCCGCCTGCCTTGCCTTGAGCCGAGAGCGGGAATCGGACCCGCGACCTAGTCATTACCAATGACTTGCTCTGCCACTGAGCCATCTCGGCAAGTACGGCGGGCAGGCCAATGAATCGTTTTACCACTAAACTATGTCGGCGAGCAAAGCCGCGTTTGACGCGGTGCTGGGTGGAGGACTCGAACCTCCGCAGCCCTTACGGGCATCTGGTCTACAGCCAGAAG
>JBBUCX010000004.1:0-6030 GCA_038057595.1 Patescibacteria group bacterium | reverse complement strand
CAATAAAAAATGTGAAGAAGTCGGAGTTATTACGTTTTTTAATCTTAAGAACAATCGGAAATTTTTTAGTTTTGTTTGCTGTTTTTGGTATTCTTGCAACTTTTGGGCCTGCACTTTATTACGAAGTTAGCTTTAGGATATTGCAGACAAGAGGAGTAAAGTTTGTTATTGCGGCAACTAACCTTTCGCCAACTCCCGCGTCCTCGTCAAACGCGGCTGACGCAGCGCCTGCTGTATCTGTTGGCGTTGATAATTTCGCAAATGTTTTAACCGGTTCAAAAACGCAAATACTAATACCCAAAGACACCAAATTCAGTATTATAATTCCTAAAATCGGCGCTTCGGCAAAAGTTTATCCAAACATAAATCCGGCAAGCCAGGACGAATTTTTGCCAATCTTACGAAAAGGTGTTGCCCACGCAAAAGGGACTGTTTTTCCGGGTCAAAAAGGCAATATTTATCTTTTTGCCCATTCAACTGATAATTTTTGGGATGTCGGGCGCTACAATGCAATATTTTATCTTCTTAAAGACTTAAAGCCGGGAGACGAAATAGTCATATTTTTTGAGAACAAAAGGCATAATTATGTAGTTAAATCTTCAAAAATTGTAAGTCCTTCGGATACAGAGTATATAACCAATGCTCAAAAGACCGGAAAAGAAGTGCTTATTCTTCAAACCTGCTGGCCTCCGGGGACTACGTGGCAAAGATTACTAGTATTCGCTGAACCAAAGTAATATTGGACGGTAGAAAATAGAGAATAGAAGATGGTAATTTGAAAGTGGAAGATAGATGATTGGATCGAAATATTTGTTCTAGTGTCTAACTTCTACCTTCCATAATCTACTTTCTACCATCTACAGTCTAGTTTTTACTTCAGTCCAATAGTATAAAGATTTGGGGTAATGCTGGGATTGCCCAGATCGGTTAAGATGACAAGCTTGGTGGCATCAGGCCAGGGAAATACAAAGCCATCAACAAAAGGCCCTGCATAAATTGTAGTTTGGTTTTTTGCGTCATATTCCATAATGTCAATTTTACTGCTGTGAACATATACTAAATGTTTGGAATCAGGATACCACATTAAAGGAAGCGGGGAATTATCCTCTTTTTTGGGAACGAAATCTAAGATTTTGTAATTCCTGTCCTCTTTAATATCATAAGTATATACCTCGCCTTTTTTCAAACTTCTAACTTCAGGCGTTGAGTTTGTACCAATTAAAGGGGGGGTTATTATCAGCGGTATTTCTGCGGACTGTGAAGCTTCGTAAAGAATTTTTGTTTCATCGGAAGACCATTCTAAGATATTAAACTGTTCCGAAACTACTTTTTTAAGTTTCTTGGGTAGGCTATCCATTAGCGCTTTTTGCTTTTCCGTTTTCAGCTTGTTCCACGAAGCATCAACGCTGACAATAGTTTCTGTAACATCTTTGGGGTTTTGATTTAGCGTGTTTGTTTCCAAAAGATAAGTTGTTTTAATGAGCCTTCCGCTTGCTGCTAAGATTTCTTTACTATCCGGAGACCATTGAATATTTGAGGTGGAAAGATAATCTAAAATATCATTTGCAATTTGGGTTGAAGCGCTTTGCAAAGTTAAAATCGGCCTTGAGGTCATATCCAGGATATAAACTCCGTTTTTTACTGCTGATTGGGAGGCAACCAGATATGCAATTTTTGTTTTGCTCGGGTCAATTACGGGGTTTAAAATGCCTATATTAGTTATACTTTCAAGTTTAGGCGCTTTTGGGAATAAAAGCGCATCGGCTTTGCTGACAACCTCTTTTTTAATGATTATATTTTTTTCCCAGGTAAAATAGCCTTCTTTAAAGATTTTTACCGTATATTCTCCCGGCGCGAGATTAATCGTGTTATCGGTTGCGGTTGTCAAATGGTCATTAATAAGAACCTGGGCTCCGTCCGGAGTTGAAGTTGCAACCAAAAGCCCGGTGCCTGACAAAATAGCGTTACTGCCTTTTAGATTAAATCTATAGCCCTTGCCGTAAATTATTACAAATATGGTCACAAGCGCTAAAAACAAAAGTATGAGGGCAGAAACTATTAATTGCTTTCTCATAAGAGTACTTCGCATTATACAAGCTGCTAATGGGTCTTGCAAGATATATAAGGGATGTTATAATCAATTTATTAAGGCTAGACTACAGATTTGACAGGTTAAGATAGTAGTCTGATATAGTAATTTTCAATTTTTCCCACTGATAGTTTTCAGACGGGATCCCGCTGCGGCGGGACAATTGTTGAATTGTTATATTGTTTCATTGTTAACAATTTAGCAATCCAGCAATATAGCAATATTTTATTATGAATTTTGCATTTTCTAAAAGAATAGGAATAGACCTTGGAACAGCAAATACTCTTGTTTATGTTGCGGGAGAGGGAATTGTTTTAAACGAGCCGACTGTTGTTGCTGTAACAGCAGAAGACAACCGGGTTGTTGCCGTTGGCAAAGAAGCAAAGGACATGCTTGGAAGAACACCGGGAAACATAGTTGCCTTAAGGCCTTTAAAAGACGGAGTAATTGCCGATTACACTATTACCGAAGCCATGCTTTCTTATTTTATTGATAAGGCGGTTGGAAAATCCCGTTTTTTCAAACCGGAAGTTATGATTTGTATCCCTTCGGGCGTTACGCAGGTGGAAAGGCGCGCGGTTTTGGACGCGACCATGTCGGCCGGAGCTAAAGTTGCTTATTTAATTGAAGAGCCATTGGCAGCTGCAATCGGGGCAAAAGTGCCGATTGCCCAACCCGCCGGGCACATGGTTGTTGATACTGGCGGAGGCTCGACAGAATCGGCGGTAATTTCTTTGGGTGGCGTTGTTGTTCATAATTCTGTCAGAGCAGGCGGTAATAAAATAGACGAGGCTATCGCAAACTATACAAAAAAGAAATTTAACCTTCTTATCGGAGAAAGGACAGCAGAGCAGATAAAAATTGAAATCGGAAATGCCTATTTAGACGATAAAAAAGTATCGGATCAGCTTAAAATGGAAATAAGAGGTCGCGATAGTGTAAGCGGGCTCCCCAGAACAGTTGAATTAAACGAAGGCCAGGTCAATGAAGCAATTATGCCGGTTTTAATGGATATAATTTCGGCAGTTAAGGGTGTTATGGAGCAAACCCCTCCGGAGTTAGCATCTGACATTATAGACAAGGGGGTTGTTATGAGCGGGGGAACAAGTCTTTTGGCAAACTTTGATAAACTAATGACAAAAGTAACAGGCGTTCCGTGCCACTTGGCAGAAGATCCGCTTTTATGTGTTGTCAGGGGAACAGGCGTTGCTTTGGAAAATATAGAACTTTATAAAAGAAGCATCGCGAAGAAATAATCCTATAATTATTTTTAATTAAAATATGAGTGTTAAAAAAATGCCACATTTTGCTCAAATTTTCACAGAACATTGGTTTATAGTATTTGGGTTGCTATTGCAACCAAAAACAGCTTATAAATAACAGCTCGAGCACTATTTACAAGAGACATATCCGAATAAAAAATATGTTCAAAAATAACAAAAACACGAAAATTCTAAAAATAGATGATTATCTTGTAGTAAAATGAAGAATTTTGAGAAAATTTCTTTGCTTGGAGTTGGCATTACAAACGCAACAGAGGCGGAAGTCCTAGAGTTTATCTATACAGGCCTACAAAATTTGACAGAAAAGTACTATGTTGTTACCCCAAACCCCGAACTTTTGGTGATTGCCGATAAGGACAGGGAGTATAAAAATATCCTAAATAGTGCAAAATTAGCCTTGCCGGACGGTGTTGGGATAATGTTAGGAGCTCAAATCAATGGTAAGCCCTTAAAACAGAGAATTACAGGTGTTGATCTTGTGAAAAGTGTTTGTAATTATGTGTCAAAACAGCCTATAACGGTGGGCTTTCTTGGTGCAGAACCAAACATAGCAGTTAAAACCGCCGAGTGCTTACAAAAAATGTATCCTGGTTTAAGAGTTGAGCTTGCCGCAAGTGAGTGGTCGGAAGAGTTAAAAAGCAAAAAAGTTGATATACTATTTGTTGCTTTTGGCTCGCCAAAGCAGGAAATTTGGATAAAAAACAATTTAAAAAACCTGCCGGTAAAAGTTGTAGTCGGGGTTGGAGGGACTTTTGACTATATCAGCGGAAAAGTACCCAGAGCACCCAAGGTATTAAGAACTTTAGGGCTTGAATGGTTGTTTCGTCTTTTTATCCAACCCTGGCGGATAAAAAGGCAGCTATCTTTAATAAAATTTGTTTATTTAGTAATTAAAGAAAAGTTTCGCGATTAAATCTCTCCCTAATCTTGTTTTCGATTTTTTGACGTTGGATATTGGAATACTTGAAATTAGAAGTTGCCCGCCTGCAACGCTTTGCGTAGCAATGCGGGCAGGGATTTTCTTGAACTTGATGTTCTTGATAGCTTGAATTCTAGAACTCAAGAATTCAAATTTAGTAAGAGTTTCCACCTCTAAGGTGGATTATTTTTCCGTTGTTATCACAAGCGGCAAAAATAACGTATATAGTAATTCATTGCAAAAGAGAGAATTATTAAATTTATTTTCAAAAAAATAAAAATTTAAAAGCATTGTAATAAAAAAACTTTTAAAATAACAAAAATAAAAATAGTTCTAAGTTTCTAAGCAAAACAGGAAAAGAGGTATTTCGATATATTTAAGTACTTATTGATATGTATTGATTGTAAATTACGAATATTGTCAAATCATTAGCATTTGAGTTTATGGCTGGGGGAAAAATGTCAATACGAAAAAAAATCAAATAAATAAAATACATAGCCGTAAATAACCGAGTATTTACCGATACGAAAAATAATCATATCAGTTTAAAGCGGATGGGGTTTAATAAATGCATATCAATACTTTTAAAAGTTATAGTTAACCCGCTATTTTCTATTCCTTAAGCTACTCTTTAATTTGAAGAGAATCCTGTGAAATCAATCTAAACTGTTCTTTTAAATATATAGCACTTTGGTATTTTGTTTGCTAAAATGACCCTCTTTAGCTTATTTTCACAAATCTTTTAAGGCTAAATGCAAAAAATGTATTTCAGTTCGCATTTTTTTATTATTTTAACTGACTATTGCATTATTTATTGATTAAGGTGTTTAATAAGTTATGGCAGATTTTAAATTTATAGAAAACAGTATATCAAAAAAATGGGTTATCTCTTCGCCAAGAAGGGCAAAAAGGCCGGATATCGCCAAAGGCACAGAGCCGGTTTGCCCTTTTTGTTATGGAAACGAGGCAAAAGAAAAAGAGTCCTATAGAGTTCAAGATGGAAAAGAATACGGCAATTGGCCCGCCAGCAACGCTTCGCGTAGCGATGCGGGTTGGCAGATAAGAGTTATACCAAATAAATTTCCGTTTGCTCCAATTCATGAAATCGTTATTCATTCGCCTGACCACCATAAAAATTTTGACGAATTACCCCTTTTGCAAAATGAGCTTATTCTAAAAACCTTCAGACAGCGTTTTCAAACACATCAGGATAAGGGACAGGTTTATATCTTTCATAACCATAGTCAAACAAGCGGGGAAAGCCTGCCTCATCCGCATAGCCAAATAGCTGTAATTCCTGATTTTGTGAAGCTTGATATTACACCTTCCTCCAAGCCCCAGGATTTTCAGGAAACAGAGCATTTTAAAGTGTTTTGTCCTTCTTCAAGCGAATGGCCGGATGAAGTCTGGATTAGCCCTAAAACAAGCGATACTTTCTATTCGGAAATTACAGACGGAGAGATAAAAGACCTTGCAAAAACGCTTTACAGACTCATTCAAATATTTGATCTTCGTCACGGCAATGAGTTTCCCTTTAATTTTTATATAGCGCCTTTTAGTGATTGGTATTTAAGGATTATCCCAAGAATAAAAACCTTGGGCGGTTTTGAGGTAGGTACAAATGTTTCGGTAAATACCCAGGATCCAAAGGAAACAATGGCTTTTATCAAAGAGCACTTTGAAGCTCCAAACGAGGCAAAAATCAGGGAAGAGCATCAGGCCAAGTACCACAAAGCAGT
>JBBUCX010000003.1:0-8971 GCA_038057595.1 Patescibacteria group bacterium | reverse complement strand
TCATTTTAGTTTCGCGGTTAAAACCGCCTTAATTTTTTCTGCGTCAACTTTTTCTTTAAATTGACCCATTGTCCTACCTACAAGAAACATTATAACTGTTTCTTTGCCCTTTTTATAGTCTTTCACTGCTTTTTGATTCTCCTTTAGAACCGTTTCAATTATTTTATTTAACTCATCCACATCAATACTGGCTTTTTTTGTTGTATTTATAATTTCTTCTATTAATTTTGCAGGAAATATGTTTTCTATGTCAGTTTTTTTATTAATAATAAAATTTGCGATTTGTTTTGGAGTTAGATTTACCTTTTTTCCGGCCTTAACCGCTTCTTCAAAGTATCTTGCAAGTTCAATGGTTTTTGTTAAAAGCTCACTATCGTATTTAGAAAGTAAATATTGTTTTTGAAACCTTAAGAGTTTTACATCGGGAAGTTCCGGCATTTGGGACTTGAGGTTTGAGATATGTTCCTTAGTCCACCTTAGAGGTGGGATATCCGGTTCGGGGAAGTATCTGTAATCCGATGCTTCTTCTTTAACGCGCTGTGTAATGGTTGATGAGTTTTTTTCAACAAATCCTCTAGTTTCTTGAACAGGGACTTTTCCATTTTCTAAAATTTCTGTTTGTCTTTTTATTTCATAATCAATTGCTTTGCCGACAAAGCTAAATGAGTTAATATTTTTTACTTCAACTTTATAAGGCGGCAATTGGCGCGTAGCGCGTTGCTCGTGGTTGTTACTACCTGCTACGTGCTCTTTTCTACGCGCCAGCGAAATATTAGGCTCAAGCCGCATTTCTCCTTTTTCCATGTCTGCGTTGGAAACGCCTAAGTACCTTACAATTTGCTGGAGTTTTTGTAAATATTCCTTAACTTCTTCGGCTGTTTCAAAATCAGGTTCTGTAACTATTTCCACAAGAGGAACGCCGCTTCTATTAAAATCCACAAGACTTGAGTTTTGTTCATGGATTAACTTGCCGGTGTCTTCTTCCATGTGGACTCTTGTGATTCCGATTTTTTTGCCGCTTTGTAATTTAATCCAGCCGTTTTGACAAAATGGTTTATCATACTGGGAGATTTGGTAACCTTTCGGAAGGTCGGGGTAAAAATAGTTTTTTCGGTCGAACTTAGAAAATAAGGGAATATTGCAATTTAAAGAAAGTCCTATCATTACGCACCATTCAATTGCTTTTTTATTGGGAACAGGTAATGCCCCCGGGAGTCCCAAGCAAACAGGACAGGTGTGAGTGTTAGGTTTTTTACCAAAATAGAAAGCAGAACAACTGCAAAACATTTTACTGTTCGTTTTAAGTTCTACATGTACTTCTAAACCAATAACTGGCACGTAGGTTGTAGGTTTTTGCTCGTTGTTCATTCTTTATTCCTTACTGATTTATATAGATATTTTTTAAGACTCTGAATTCTCTTAACAAGCGTTTCCGCTTCTTCATAAAGTTTTTTAATATCGTTATCCTTAAAATATCCCATTTCTCTGCCAAAAAGTAATTGTGAAACTGTTTCAATTGTTGATTTTATTGCAATATCCAGGTAATGAGAAAAATCTTTAGTTGTAGAACTACCGGATCCTTCTGCAATATTGCTTGGAATTGATAATGCAGCACGCTTTAATTGTGAATTTAACCCAAATAATTCACTTCGTGGCAAAGCATCTGCCAATTTGTAAATATTCTTCGCATAATCTATTGATTCTTTCCAAACTTCTAATTTTTCAAATCTAAACATATTTATCTATAAGCTACTGGAAGCTACTGGCTACGTGCTATCACCTACGTGCTACAAGCCAGGCTCGCGTTTCCTCCAACTTTCATTTTGTGTGTTTAATTCGTATTGATGAGCAACGGAAAGAACTAATTGCTCGCTAAATTGCGGGCCGATTATTTGCATTCCGATTGGAAGATGGGATTTAGAAAAACCAACGGGAATATTTATGCCGCAAAGCCCCGCGATAGAGGATGGCTCAACTAAAACATCGGCAATTTCTCCAAACATCGACACATCTTTTGTGGAACCAACCGGCAAAGCTAAAGACGGGCTGGTCGGAGCAATAATTATATCCACTTTTTCAAATGCTTTTTCAAAATCTTTTATAATAACAGTTCTGACTCGCTGCGCATTATTATAGTACTGGTCGTAATAACCCGAAGACAGGGCATATGTGCCAAACATAATTCTTCTTTTTGCTTCTTCTTGGAATTTAGTTCTATCAAATCCATATCTAATTCCATCATATCTTGCTAGATTTGATGAAACTTCGGATCTTTGAATAATTGTATAAACATCAATTGCATATTTAGGCTCAAAAAGTTTAATTTCTTCTATTTTTGCGCCTAAACTTTCAAATTTTTTTATTGCAGCTTTTATTGATCCTTCAACCTCCTTATCAATGCCTTTAATAAAATATTGGCTTGAAATACCAATTTTTAAATCCTTGACGCTTTTGTCTAAGTTTTTAGAATATTGTAAAATTTCTTTTGGAGAAGTTGTTGCGTCTAGCTCATCTTTACCTGCTAAAACTTCTAAAATTAAAGCAGAGTCTTCAACGGTTTTTGTAATCGGGCCGGGAGAGTCAAGAGAAGAGCCCATGGCGATTACGCCGTATCTAGAAACTCTTCCGTAGGTTGGTTTTAATCCGACTACTCCGCACCATGACGAGGGCTGTCTGATTGAGCCCGCTGTTTCAGAACCAATTGCGGCAATGCACTGGTTAGCGGCAACAGAGGCGGCGGAGCCCCCAGATGAGCCTCCGGGCAAATAATTTGTATTCCAGGGATTTTTTGTTGCGCCGTAATCGGAAGTTTCAGTAGAAGATCCGTGAGCCCAGGCATCCATATTTGTTTTACCTAAAATTACTGCACCTGCATCTTTTAATTTTTTAACAACAGTCGCGTCAAATGGGGGAATGTAATCATCTAAAACCTTACTTGAAGCTGTTGTTCTTATGCCTTTTGTTGAAAAGTTATCTTTGATAGCAATAGGAATTCCCAATAGCGGCTTATAGCTCGTGGCTTGTGGTTCGTGGCTGATTTGTTGATCTGCCTTTCTTGCTTGTTCTAAAGCTTTATCATCTGTAACCGTAACAAAGGCGTTTAATTTACCTTCTGTATTTTTAATTTGTAAAAGACAGGCTCTTGTTAAATCAACAGACGAAAATTTATTATCCAATAGACCTTCTTTTGCTTTTTTTATGGTAAGGTTATTCATAATCTTTAAATACAGCGTTTACTTTAAAAAATCCATTATGTTTTGATTTTGCGTTTGATAAAGCATCATCTTGACTTAGCGAGGGTTTTGCTAAATCGTCTCTTGTTATATTTTCAAGTCCTGTAACCTGACTTGTGGGTTCTATATTTTTTGTATCTATCTGATTTAACTCATTGACATAGTCAATTGTTTCTTCGAGTTGCATTTCCAGTTTTGTTTTTTCGTTTGGTAAAAGGAAAAGATTTGCTAATTTTGCAATATGCGAGATATTAATTTTCATTAAAGGTATTATATTGCAACTTTAAGCTTTTTGGCAATTGCTAATCTTGCTTTTTGTTCGTAAAAATTATCAAGTTTTTTAAGCTCTATATTTGTTGTATATATATTCTCCAAAGCTTTCTGAATTAAGTAATCAGCTAGCTTAGGATTCTTAGGTAAAATCGGTCCATGAAGATAAGTGCCGATGCTGTTTTTATAAATTGCGCCTTCTGTTTTGTCACTTCCGTTGTTGCCAAAACCTTTTATGACTTTTGCCAAAGGTTTAATGTTTTTACCTAAATATGTTTTTCCTCCGTGGTTTTCAAACCCTATTAAATAACTAAATATTTTGGAGTTAGCAATTATGTTTCCGATTAGCCGTGTGTTTCCCGAGTTCTCCGTATATAAATCAAAAATTCCAAGTCCTTCAATAATTTTTCCGTCTGCCTTTTTATAATAATTACCCAAAAACTGATATGCTCCGCAAACATATAGTCCGGGAACGTTTTTTTCAATTAAATTTTTTAGATTTTCTCTTTTTGAATATAAATCTTTAGATACAATCTCCTGCTGCTTATCCTGCGCACCTCCCATTAAGAGAATATCGCATTCATTTAGCTCGTTTGCTTTAAAACCCGGTTCTAAATATTTTACAAAACACTCAATATTTCTCCACTCAAGTCTTTTTTGCAATGTCTTGACGTTACCTATGTCGCCGTAAACATTCATAAGAGTAGGGTAGAGCCACCCGATTGTTATTTTTTGTTTCATAATATTTTTTTGCCTATAATTAATTTTCTAACATCAAGCATCGCCGAATAGGTAGGGAGAATATATAGAGTCTGATTTTGATTGGTTTTTTCTAAGCTCAAGTTAATAGCATTTTTCAAGTCAGGTTCAATTTTAAATTCTGAAGACCCCGCATATCTTAACCTAAGACCTAAGTCATAGCATCTATCGCCACTCACGGTTATATTATTGATGTTTTGCAAAAGTTCTTCCACATGTGTGTCCCAAATCCAGGAGACGTCAAGACCATCGGGAATTCTGTCGTTTAAAACAATTAAAATATTGTCCGCCTTTAATGAATTTATTGTAGCCAGTGATTCGTTAAAACTTGTCGGATTTTTTGATAAAAATATTTTTATTTTCCTATTTTTCAATATAAATTCTTCCTGCCGTCCAAAAGCAGGTGTAAATTTTTTTAAAGATGTTTTAATAATTTCTTCTTTTATGTTTTCATTTTTAGCAAGCAAAACTCCTGCTAAAGAATTATATTTGTTGTACTCCCCTGCCAGCGGATAATAGGGGAGGGAAGAAATGTTCGTTTTCGGCTTTTCTAATCCGCATTTTTCGCACTTCCAGTTGCCCAAGTGAGAAAAATAAACACTGTCATAGGTTAAGGCATTAAAGCACCTGGGACAATAAGTTGAATCTGCGCCATGGCTAATTTTATTATTATTTTTTTCGTTTAAGCCAAAATACAATGATTTATTTTTTATATTATTGCCAAGATATGCAATTTGCGGATCGTCGGCATTTAAAATCAATACTGAATTCTTAGAAAGATTTTTAAACGATTCTTTCCATTTTTTTGTTATCGTGTCAATTTCGCCATACCTATCCAGTTGATCTCTAAAAAGATTTAAAGCAATAATGTAATCAGGATCCAGAGTTTTATTAATTTCCGGTATTGAGTTTTCATCTACTTCAAAAATCGCAAAATCATAATTTTCTTTTTTAAATAAACTGCTTGATAGAATAATAGAGGACGCAATGCCGTTTAATAAGTTTGCGCCGGATGAATTAATGAATACTTTTTTTTTATTTTCTTTAAGTATTGTCTCAATGAGCTTTGACGTGGTAGTTTTACCGTTTGTGCCGCAGATTATTATAACTTTAGTTTTGTTGTTTAAAAAGTAGTCTTTTACAAAATTGGGATTTATTTTTAAAGCAATGTGTCCGGGCCAAGTTGATCCGTGTCCTAAATTGAATTGCCTACTTAAAAATGAAAATATTTTTCCAAAAATTAGAATGAAGAGATTCATAATTTTATCCTTCAATACATTCGATAAACTCAGTATCGCACTGAGCCATGTCGAATGTGCGACAAGCTTAAGGCGATGCTTTGCATCACATCGAGCGAAGAATTCGTATTCTGTCTTCTAAAGGAGGATGGGTGTTAAAAAGGCTTGTAAAGAAGTTTTTTACTTTTCTGTTGTCAAACGGATTTTCGATAAATAAATGCGCAGTAGCGTTGCTGGCATTTTTGGGCGCAGTTTTATCTTTTGCAAGTTTTTCTAAAGCTGTTGCTAATGCTTCCGGGTATCTTGTTAGAAGTACGCCTGAAGCGTCAGCTAAGTACTCTCTTTTTCTAGAAATTGCGGTTTGAATTAAGATCGCGGCAATTGGTGAAAGAATAGCAAATACAATAGCCAAAATTAAAAAAATAGTGTTTCCTTTATTGTCCCTGGAGTCAGAATAAAAAGATGCCCTGATAAAAAGATCAGAAAGAATTGCAACAAATCCTACAAGAATAGCAACAATTCCCATTACCCTAATATCGTAATTTTTTATATGGGAAAGTTCATGGCCGATTACTCCCTCAAGCTCTGCGTCATTAAGCATGTTTAAAAGTCCTGTGGTTGCGCAAACCACAGCGTGTTTTGGATCCCTGCCTGTTGCAAATGCGTTTGGAGATACTTCTTCCATTATATAAACCTTTGGCATGGGAAGACCCGAAGCAATACAAAGATTTTCGACAGTTCTATAATAGTTTGGGAAATCTTCTTTTTTTATTTGTTTGGCATTAGTTGTGGCAAGAACCAACTTGTCAGAATAGTAATAGCTTCCGATGCTGGTTAATCCCGCAAGAATTAAAGCAATTCCTGCAAAGCCGTATCCGCTGTAGCCAAGCGCTTTGCTGAATACAAAAACCATGGTTGTTATTACAAGCACGAATAACAACATAATTACCCATGTTTTGTTTTTATTCGCAGAAATTGCAGAATAGATATTCATATTTAAAAACTAATTTTTACTTCCTTTTTTTCTGCTTCTGTTGCTCCGAAAAATTCTGCTTGCTTAAAATTTAAGAGTTTTGCAAATAAAACGTTTGGAAAAACCCTTAGCTTGGTATTATAATTTAAGACATTACTGTTATAAAATTGTCTCGCGTAAGCAATCTTATTTTCCGTATCAGAAACTTCTTCCTGAAGTTTTTGAAAGTTTTCGCTTGCTCTAAGAGCAGGATAGGCTTCTGCCACGGCGAATATTGATTTAAAAGTTTCAGTTAATTGATTATTAACCTTGGCTTTTTCTTCCATACTTTTTGCTGAAACAAGATTTGCTCTTTCTTTGGTTACTTTTTCGAAAAGCTCTTTTTCATGCTTTGCGTAGCCTTTAACAGCTTCAACTAAGTTTGGAATTAAATCAGCTCTTCTTTTTAACTGAACGTCAATATGGGAAAGACTTTCTGAAACTCTTAATTTTGCAATAATAATGCTGTTATATAGATATAACAAAACAGCTATTACTACTATTGCAATTATTAATAATTGAAGATTCATAAAACACCTCCTTTCATTTATTTATTTTTTTAACCACTCCGAAAACTCATTATACGATAAAGTATTTAAGATGTCACTTTTTTTCGCCCAACCTCTCCTTGCCATAAATATGCCGTATTTTTGTAAAGTCATTTGCTCAACATTGTGGCTGTCTGAATTTATTATCATTTTTACATTATTATCAACGGCAAGCTTAATGATATTATCCGGTAAATCAAGCCTTTGAGTACAGCTGTTAATTTCTAGAGCTATATTGTTTTTTTTGCAAAATTCAAATATCTTTTCCCAATCAAGTTCAAATCCGGGGCGTTCATTTAACATTCTGCCGGTTGGATGAGCGAGTATTTTTGCCTTTTTATGAGAAAGTCCAGCAATAACTCTTTTTGTCATATCATCTTTATTCATGGAAAAAACACTGTGAATAGAAACAATCGTGGCATCAAGTAATTCCAGGCTTTTGTTGTCAATTGCCAGATTACCGTCAGGTAAAATATCTGTTTCGAGTAATTTAATTATTCGAACATTTTTAATGTTTGATTGAAGCTGGTTTATGTATTCATTGCGTATTTTTAATATTTCGTATATTTTTTGATTAGTATGTTTAGAAATACTTGGGTTGTGTTCGGAAAATCCTAGGTAATTATAATTTAGTTCTTCTGCTTTTTTAAGCATAGTTTCCATGTCGTTAATACCCAAATCATGACTTGGTTCAATAAGATAACTGGAGTGAATGTGCAGATCTCCTTTTAAATCGGAAAGATTAATTAAATTTGGCAGTTTGTTATCTTGAGAAGCTTCTATTTCTCCTTTGTCTTCCCTTAGTTCAGGCGGGATCCATTGTAATCCGATTGCATTATAGAATTTATATTCATCGCTGTATTTTTCTGTTTTTCCTGTTTTCACATGTTTTATGCCGTATTCGGACAAAGATAAACCTTTTTTTAAAGCTAATTCGCGAAGATGGATATTGTGGTTTTTGCTGCCTGTAAAGTGCTGGAGAAGCGAACCGAAGCTTTCCAAAGGCTGAATTAAAAGATCAACTTGCCTTCCTCCCGATACCATAATTGAAGCTGAAACATCACCCTTTTCAATAATTCTTTCTTTAGAAGGATAATCAGTAAAGTATTCAATTATTTTTTTTGGGGATATACCGGCAGCTGCAATGTCTATATCGCCAATAGTTGAAACGCGTCTTCTTAAACTGCCTAAAGCTTCTGCTTTTTCAACATCCTGATACTTTCTTAGATACGAAACTATTTTTTCGGCAATTTCAAAGGCATAAGGAAGCGGCATTCTGGTTGTTTTACCTTTGCCTTCTTTATATTCCTTGATACTTCTTAAAATATCTGCCTGTGATTTATCACCAAAACCATCCAGTTTTGCAATTTTTCCGGCTTTTGCCACTCCCTTTAAATCGTCGATTACGGTTTTGGGGTCATGAAGATTAAATTCTTTTACCAGTTTATAGCTTTTTTTAGGTCCAAATGAGGGAATTTCCATAAGCACGAATACAGACTGCGGGATATCTTTAAGAACCCATTGAAAGTGTGAAACCTTACCTTTCTCAAAAAGTTCAGCTAGATGTGATTTAAGTGTGTTACCGATACCGGGTAAGCTTTTTAATCTGCCTTCCAGGTAGAAATCTTTTAGTTCTTCCGTAAGGTTAGATATAGTATCTGCGGCTTTTTGATAAGCAACAATTTGAAAATGAAATTTCTTTTCGTCCTTGATAGTATATGAGGCGGCAACATTTCTTAAAAGTTTTGCAATTTGTTGGTTGCTCATAGTAAAATGAGCATAGCACTTAAGGATTTTTGACGCAAGAAAGCAATTGACTGGGCTTTAAATATTTGTTAGGATACGAGAAGCTTTGGGCTCGTAGTGAAGAGGCCTATCACGCCTCCCTGTCACGGAGGAGATCGCCGGTTC
>JBBUCX010000002.1:0-6135 GCA_038057595.1 Patescibacteria group bacterium | reverse complement strand
AAAAAGAATTTGTTAAATCATCTGCCGCTTTTATTAATTATCGCTCTTGCGTTTTTGCTTCGCTTTATTTGGATTGATAAAGTTCCAAATGCTGTCGGGGGAGACGAGTTAACATATGTTGTAAACGCAAAGGCAATGTTTATTTCGGGAAGCGATATTTCCGGCACCTGGAATCCTTTAACCGGATTTATTTTTAAGTATCCGGCTTACACGCTTCCGCAAGCAGAACTTCCTTATTTTTTAATTGCTCCATTTGTTGGACTTTTTGGGTTTTCTCTTTTTTGGGTTAGAATAATTTTTGTACTCTTAAGCGTACTTTCAGTCCCTCTTATATACCTAATAACAAAGACATTATTTAATAAAAACGCAGGTCTTGCAGCTGCTTTTGTTATGGCAGTAAACCCCTGGTCTATTTACATGGGAAGAACCTCTTATGAATCAACGCCGGCAATATTTTTCTATTTATTAGGTTTTTATATGCTTTTAGTTTTTAAAAGTAAGAAAATTCTTTTATCAATCCCTGTGTTGTTTTTAGCTTTTTATTCTTATGTAGGGACAAAAGTAAGTTTTTTACCTTTTGTTTTAATCGCGGTTTTATTTTCCTATTTTTTTGTAAATAAAAAAAAATACCTTAAAGAATATTCTTTAGTTTTAATATCCTGCACCCTTCTTATTATTGTTTTTGCTTTTTCGGTTTTTACAACTTCGGAGTCTTCCAGGGTAGGGGAACTTATTAGTTTTAATTCTCCCCAAATTGCACAAGAAGTTGATTACATAAGAAAAGTATCAATACAAAATCCTTTAACATTTTTGTTTGAAAACAAGGTGACAATTTTTTCAAGAATTGTACTTACAAAACTTTTTAAATCCTTTTCTTTTGATTACCTTTTTGTTTATGGTGACCAATTCTATTCTATTTTAAGGCACGGGTTTTTCTATGTTTTGGATGCTTTATTTTTAATTTTAGGTTTCGCGGCAGTTTACGCTTTTAAAAAAAGAGTTTTTTTTCTTTTATTTTTTCTGACTTTAATCGGAGTTTTACCCCAGATTCTATATTCCATAAGAACGGATAATTTTTCAATTCACTTATCGCTTACGTTTGCCATCCTCCCAATTTTTATAGGAGTAGGAATTTGGGAAACAGTTAATTTAATAAAAAATAAGCTTTATTTTTACGGCTCTATGGCAGTAATTGGAGTTTTATATTTGTTTTTAGTTCTTAATTTCTTAAATATTTATTTTTATCAGTTTCCCTTAATGGGATATTTTGATTTTCATGTAAGACTTTTGTCTAAATATACAGCGCTTGCAAAAGATATCGGAAAAGAAGTGACGATTTATTCTCCCAATGCTTCTGATATTTTCAAAAAATATATTTTTTACACAAACAATTACAGCAAGGACACATATCTTGAAATAAGAAAAGTTTATAAATCGGAAAATTTTAAATTCCAAAACATAAACTTTGTAGGATGTGACAGAACAATAGATACAACAGAAAATAACAATACAATTGTTTACGATTTTAATTGCGGTTCATTGCCAAAAGAGGTTAAACATCTTGCAATTCCAAGGCTTTCCGACGGAGGACAAAGCTATCAAATATTTAACGATAAAATTTGCAGCAAATTTAATTTAAAAAGATATCCTTATAATTTATCGGTAGATGATTTTGCAATAGAGAATCAGAGTCTTAAACAGTTTTGCGAAACTTTTATTACTTCGTTGTAGATTTTTTAGCAACAATAACGCATTGTGTAAATAAATCTTTTGGTCCAAAATAGAATTTAGTCATTTTAAAACCGCTATCTTTGAGAAAATTTTCAACCTGTGTTTTTCCTTCAATTAAAGATATTTCATCCGGGTGAAGTCTTATTTTTCTTTTTAAAATATCATTTAAAACAAAATGAGCAGAATTTAAAATATTCACAGAAAGGCTATGTTTTGGGGGCCAAAACAAAACTAATTTTCCCTCGTCTTTTAATACTCTTTTAAATTCTTTAAATATTTTTTCATTTTCTTGCTTTGTAAAATGTTCGTGTACGCCAAGATTATAAATTCCCTCAAAAGCGTTTTCCTTAGCGGGGATTTCAAAAATACTTGCCTTTAGGGTTTTAGAAGAAGGGCCATTATTAATTTTATAAAGCTTTAGAGCTTCTGTTGAAATATCTAAAGCTGTTATATCAAAATTTTTTCTTAAATCCTTATCAACCTGCCCTGCACCTGAACCTGCATGAAGAAGAACCGCTCCTTTTTTAAACTCTTTTTCTAAAAAGTGATTAAGAGCTCTTTTAATAATAAGTTTTCTATAAAAACTTGCAATTGCCCGGTAAACTGTCTGGGAAGCAGTCTTTTTCTTGGTCCAATACTTGTCCCATTCTTTTTCTTCTTTTATAGCTTTTATCTTACTCATCGAAAGATTATACAAAAATAAAAGTTGTTATCGCAAGGCTTAAGTGCTATACTGCACTAATCTAATAAGAAAGGTAAATAAATGAGTGGCAGATACAAAATTAAATAAATCTTCAAAACCTCACTTCGCTGAAGCTTCGCGGGGCAGGGCTACCACAATGGCTGATTTAATGAAATCGGCTCAAATTAATTTTGTTAAAGTTTCAAAAGGAGAGACACTTTCCGGCACTGTTACCAAATTAACTTCTTCGGAAATTCTTGTTGATATCGGGGCAAAAACCGAATGCATGGTTTTAGAAAAAGATAAAAGAATATTAAGAAGCCTTTTATCAAGCCTAAAATTAGGCGACAGCGTTTCCGTTTATGTATTAAATGCAGAATCGGATTTTGGCAATCCGGTTGTTTCGCTAAGGCGGTTTAATGATGACAGGGTTTGGGGAAAATTGGAAGATTTACAAAAGAAAAAAGAACAAGTCGATATTTTGGTTGATGATGCTACAAAAGGCGGGTTTTTGGTTTCAACAAAAGACGGAGTATCGGGATTTTTGCCAAATTCCCAAGCTGTATTTTTAGAAAATGCGGAAGGTCTGGTTGGTAAAACCATAAAAGCATCGGTTATTGAATTAAGTAGGCAAGCCAAAAAAATAATTTTCTCTCAAAAACAAGGCGCTTCTTCCGAGGACTTTGAAAAAGCAATCAAGACTTTAAAG
Source organism: Patescibacteria group bacterium (assembly GCA_038057595.1). Classification (GTDB taxonomy): domain Bacteria; phylum Patescibacteriota; class Microgenomatia; order Levybacterales; family UBA12049; genus JACRFQ01. The sequence goes on along the minus strand of JBBUCX010000002.1, from coordinate 3,013 downwards.
CAGAATGATAAAATTACGACGACAATTTCGAATGTCGCGCCTTTTGGTATTTTTACACTCATTAAAACAAAAGACGACGCAGTAGTTGAGGGCTTTGTGCATATTTCAGAAATTTCCTGGGAAAAAATAGCAGCAGTTCCTGAAACTTTTAAACAAGGAGACACAATTGAAGCGCAGATTTTACATTTTGACAAAGATTCACAAAGAATAAATCTTTCTATAAAGCAGCTTATAAAAGATCCTTTTGAAGAAAAATTAAAATCTTACAAAACTGACCAAAAAGTAACAGGAGTGGTTTCAAAAGTTTTATCAAGCGGAGTTTTGGTTAATCTTTCGGAAGGTATAGAAGGATTTATTAAAAAGGAAAAGATTCCTCCGACAGTAAAATTAAACGAAGGTTCAGCAGTTAATGCTACGGTTTTGGAAGTAGACACAAGAAAACACAGGGTAATTTTAGTACCCGTTTTAACGGAAAAACCAATAGGATACCGATAGATTTGAGGATAGACGATAGAGAGTAGAAGATAGTAGTTTGAAGATAGAAGATTGAAAATAGAAATCTATCTTCTATTTTCTACCATCAAATATCTATTTTCCATCGTCAACAATCTATCGTCAATTATGAAAGTTTCTATTTCGTTTGTCTGCCAGGAGTGCGGGTATGAAAGCCCGGCTTTTTTGGGAAAGTGTCCCGAATGCGGAATGTGGAATACACTGAAAGAAATTAAAATTTCTTCAAATCTCAAATCTCAAATCTCAAATCTCAAAAATGGAACCGAAATAAAGCCTCTGAAGCTTTCGGAAATAGTTCACGATGAAAAACAAAGATTTTCAACAGGGTTTTTGGAAATGGATAGCGTTTTAGGCGGGGGAATAGTCCCGGGGAGTGTAACTCTTTTGGCAGGAGACCCCGGAGTTGGAAAGTCCACTCTTTTACTTCAAGTTGCCCTTAATCTTTCCGAAAACAGTAAATCAGGGGGTCCTGTCAAGCGTTTCCCAGCCACGCCTGTCAAGCAGGCGAACTCCTTCGTCCGTTCCGCCAGTGCTCGTTCACGACTCACTGACCTGCGCGCTGTCGGGAGCCCTTCCTCGCTTGCCACCCCTTACTCCGTGCTTTATATCAGTGGGGAAGAATCGGAGCAGCAGGTAAAACTTCGGGCAGTAAGGCTTACAAAAAATTTAAAAAACGATAATTTGTTTTTAGTTTCTTTAACAAACACAGACGAAATTGTTAATTTAATCGTAGATACAAAGCCTGAAATTGTAATTATTGATTCAATCCAAACAATGGAATCGGAAAATCTAACCGGACTTTCAGGAAGTGTGGGGCAGGTAAGATATGGAGCAGGGCAGTTTATTAAAGTCGCAAAAACTCTAAATATTCCTGTAATATTGGTCGGACACGTAACAAAAGAGGGAATGGTTGCAGGGCCTATGGTTTTGTCGCACATGGTTGATACGCTTTTATTTTTGGAAGGAGAAAAAAACACAGGCACAAGAATTTTAAGAAGCCTTAAAAACAGATTCGGTCCTATTGATGAAGTCGGCATTTTTACTATGCAGGAAAACGGCATGGAAGAAGTGACTAATCCGGAAAGTCTTTTTTTGACAAAAGGAAATAATGCCCCGGGGTCAGTCCTGGTTGCAAATTTGGAAGGTACAAGAGCGCTTTTGGTTGAGGTTCAGGCTTTATGTGTTTTTTCAAAATTACCTATGCCGCGGCGCGTTGCAGCCGGCGTTGATTATAAGCGCTTAGAATTGCTTTTGGCGGTTTTACAAAAGCACGTCCGGCTTCCTGTTGAGCAAATGGATGTTTTTGTAAATGCAGCCGGAGGACTTAAAATAAATGATCCTGCCTGCGATTTAGGAATTTGTCTTGCAATTTTATCAAGCATTAAAAACATTAATTTATCAAGAGTTGTAGGCATTGCCGAAGTTGGGCTTTTGGGAGAATTAAGAACCCCGCCTTTTTTAGAAAAACGAATAAAAGAAGCCAAAAAACTTGGGTTTAGCAAAATCATTACCCCCAAAAACTATAAAAGTATCGCAGAAGTTGCTCGGTCAGTTACTAGAAATTAGTTATTAGTTACTAGTTTGGATTATAATCTAGTATCTAGTATCTAAACTTATGGCAGATAAAAATAGAGATAAACAAAAAAATAAAAAAAATCAGACTGTTACCGCGGTCGGGGCTCCTGAAAAAGGCATTCATTTTTCACCCCGCTTTGTCGGGCTTTTAGCCGATGAGATCGCAAAAACAGTTGTCAGAAGTCTGCCTACTTTTAAGCGCTCAAACGGGAAAAAGAAGAAAAAAGATAAGGCAAATTTTGAAAACGCCATATTTCTAGATACCTCCGCAATTATTGACGGCAGAATCTTTGATGTGTTTAACACAGGGCTAATAAGAGGCAGTGTAGTTATCCTGGAAAGCATTTTACTTGAGCTAAAGCACATTGCCGACTCTAAGGACATGGTAAAGAGAGAAAGAGGCAGAAAAGGTCTTATGCTTTTGGAAAAAATCAAAAAAGTAAAAGGAGTAAAACTAATTGTTCTTTCCAAAGATAAAGAAGAGGGTTTAGGTTTAAACAAACTTAAAGAAGTTGATGAAAAATTAATTCAGGCGACAAAAGTAAATAAAGCAAGACTTATTACCTGTGATTACAACTTGGAAAAAAAGGGAAGCATTGGCGGGGTTACGTCTATAAACATAAACACTTTGGCAAATGTTTTAAAAGTTATTGCGGTACCCGGAGAAACATTGCATATACAAATTCAGCATAAAGGTAAAGATTTAACCCAGGGAGTAGGGTATTTGGACGATGGGACAATGATTGTTGTAGAGAATGCGGGTTTGGATTTAGGCAGGGAATTGAATGTTGTAGTTTCAAGAGTTATTCAAACTTCTGCCGGAAGAATTTTATTTTCGAAAAAACTGTAAATTTCGGGGTTCACCCTGTTAAATGCTGCAACGCAGCACCAGCTTTGCTGGTATTTAACAGGGTTAATCTAAAAA
>JBBUCX010000001.1:0-8425 GCA_038057595.1 Patescibacteria group bacterium | reverse complement strand
TTCAGGGGTTGAAACGCCAAGCAAATCCAGGGTATTTTTAAGCGTGGTTTGTGTAGCTTTAAGCAAGGCAAGCCGGGCGGAAGTTAATTTTTCATCTTTACTAATTACCTGATGGTTTTCATAGAATTTATGGAATTGTGAGGCTAAATCCACTGCATAAGTTGTTAGCACATTTACTTCTAAGTTTTTAGAGACTTCTTCAACCAAATACGGAAAAACTAAAAGCTTTCGGATGAGCGTAATTTCTTCTTCTGATTTTAGAAGCGATAAATTTACATCCTCGTATTTTTGAGATTTTATATTTAATTTTTTATTTTTAGAGAATATGGAACATATTCGCGTATGCGCGTACTGAACGTAAAAAACAGGATTTTCAGCTGATTTTTTCTTGGCAAGTTCCAAATCAAAATCCATATGGGTTTGGGTACGGGGCGTTAAAAGGAAAAACCTAAACGCGTCTTTACCAACTTCGTCTAAAACCTCCCGTGCCGTAACAAAAGTTCCGGCGCGTTTACTCATTTTTACAACTTCGCTTCCTCTTTTTAGCCTTATCCATTGGTATAAAACAAGTTTTAAATTGCTTGGATCAAATCCCAAAGCTTTTACAACCGCTTGCATTCTTGGCACGTGCCCCGAATGATTTGCCCCCCAAATATCTATAACTAAATCATTCTTACTCATTTTTTCGTTATGATAAGCAATATCCGAGGCAAAATAGGTGTATTCCCCGTTTGATTTTTTAACAACTGTTTCCCTGTCTTTTAAAAACTCATCGGAAGCTTGCCCAGCGGAGCCTTGGCGAAGTTGGGGAGCAAACCATTTGGCCCCGTCTTTTTCTTTGAGGAATTTTTGAAGTTTTGATAAGCTATTCTGCACTTGTTTTCGCAAATCCGATTCTTTTGTAACTTTATCAAACTTAATTCCCATTGCCTCGCAGTCTTTTAAAATCTCGGTAAGCATTATTGAAACCGCGTTTGAAGCGGCTTTTTCGATAAATTCTTCCTTTGCTAACTGCGGCGCTTTTGATACCTTTGATACTTTCAGCGCTTTTGATACCTTAAGAGCTAACTCTTTAATGTATTCCCCCTGATACTGTACTTCGTAGTCTTTTGGTTTTTGACTAGGATGAATAGTAAAGTAAATTGCCTCCCCCAAGCGCTCAACCTGCCCGCCGACATCGTTATGAAGATATTCGCGGACAACTTTATAGCCAACTTTTGCTAAAACATTGGCAATTGTGTCTCCCAAAGGTCCTCCTCTGGCGTTTCCGATATGCAAAGGTCCTGTTGGATTTGCCGAAACAAATTCAACACTAGCTTTTTTGCCTTTTCCAATTTCTGAATTCCCATAAGAAGAACCTTTTTTAATAATTTCTTGAACCTGATTTTGCAGATATTTATTCGATAAATAAAAATTAATAAATCCGGGCTTAGCGATTTCGACTTTGTCGAAATCTGTATTTTGTATTTGGTATTTAGTATTAAGTATCTGGATTATTTCTTCTGCTAATTCCATCGGACTGTTAAAGTTCGGGAGAGACAATCCATTTGCGAGAGAACTGAAAGCAGACGTTTTCCCATTTTGTGTATCTTTTGAAGCTGACAGTCTGCTTTCACTTAGTGAGCGGGTTACTTTTGAGGACTGCTCTGAAGATTTGCGAACGTCTCGAACAACATGCGATTGTTCTCGAGAACTATTTTTGATTTTTGCGAATAAAACCAAAACAATATTTGAAGAAAAATCCCCATGCTGTTCGTCTTTTGGCCGTTCAACTAAAAACTCCGCATCTTTTACGCCCATTTCCGAAGCTATTGATTGCAATATTGAGTAAATTTTTTCTTTCGGGTTTTCCATTTATAAAATCATTTTATCATATTCAAATGAACAAATTCCCTGCACTTGCATTGCAGCTTTTTTTCCTATAACATATGTTTCTAGGTACCGAATTTATCTAAGTTTATGAACGGATTTTTTACATTTTTATTTTCTGTCTGGCTTGGTTATGTATTGTTTTTATATCTAACTCATCCGGAAAAGAAAAAGCATAAGGTTCCAAAATTGAGAGTCTGGCGGATTGAACTGATGCCAAACATCAGGATTCATTCAAAAAGCAAAGTTTACCATATTCACCATTGGGCTATATTAACACTCGTTACAGCCTTAACTCTAATTAACTACGAAGGTTTTCAGTATCTGACATTTGTCACAGGCACTGCCATTGGCGGAATTATCCAGGGCCTCCGCTACCCGGACAGGTTTCAATTCAGACACCATCACAGCCCAAACCAAAATCAAAACATAGAAAAATAAAATTGCTAAATTGCTGCATTGTTAAATTGTTACATTAATTAAAAATTAGAAATTAGAAATTAGAAATTAGAAATTTTAGCCTGCCGACAGGCAGGTAATACCCTCTTGCTTTTTTTAAAAATTACTGGTAGCTTTAAGTATATGAAGGTTTTTCTTATCGACGACGACGAAGATTTAGTAAATATCTTTAGCGCCGCACTTAGCAAAGAGGGTTTTGAAACCGCTTTCTCCCTAACCGGCGAAGACGGTTTGGCAAAAGTAAAAACCGAAAAACCGGACGCAATCCTTTTAGATCAGGTTCTTCCCGATATGTCCGGAAACGAAATTTTAAAAACGCTTAAAGCCGACGAAGCAACAAAAAATATTCCGGTAATTCTTCTTTCTAATTTTTCCCAGGAAGAATTGGTAAAGGGCGCAATTAACGAAGGCGCTGTTGATTATCTTTTTAAATACCAGGTTGAACCAAAAGATGTAGTTGTAAAAGTAAAAGAAGCATTAAAAATGCAATAATATGCAGCCGCGAACACAGGAAGATTATAAAAAACTATTAACCGAAGTTATCCAAAAGCAAATGGTTATTTTAGGGCCCTCAATTACTCTTGCCAAAGCAAGGAATGTTAAAGGCTTGACTGTTGGCGATGACGGCACAGTTGTAAATATGGAAGGCCAGCCTCAAGCCCTAATCCAGGGCTTAATAGACCAGTTTGTCCAGCTTTCAGGTCTTATTGTTAAAAAAACTATGGAACCGCTTTTGTCCGCTTATCCTGACGGACAAAGCGCAGAAGTGCCAACATCACAGGTAAATGGTACGGGAGGGACAAACAATGCTTGATTTAGGAAAACTTTTAACAATTATTATCCAGGCGGGAGCTTTAATTTCTGCTTTTGCCGCCATTGTTGCCGCAGTTATTATGTCCAGAGTCACCAAAAAATTCGGCACAGGCATTTTGGCAAGCGGATTTAAGTCTATTTCTTTTGGAGTTTTCTTTATAGCTCTCGGGATTTTGGTTGACGCGGTTGAAACTTATCTTCAAAGCGCAAATTTTGCGCCAATTGAACAATTTATAACCGTTATTATACTTATAAAACTTTTGCTTTTTGTCATAGGAACTTATGTTATTGTAATCGGCAGCAAAAAAACAGGCGACAAACTCGAATCCCTCACGCAATAAAGAGCGTCACCGAAAAGCGTGACTGCCGACTGAATATAATAACCCAACCCATTTGACATTTATCATCCGGAATTTGCTATTCTATATTCATGAGCCTTCTTGAAACCGGCGCTATTTTATCAACGGTTTTTTTTGCTTTAATTGCTCTTATTCTTTCTATTAGGCAAAGAACAATAACAGCAAGGATTCAAAAACAAGAGCAAAAAGAAAAACAAAGACTTTACCAAATCTCCATTTTAAAACAAGTTCAGGACAGAATAAGCTATTCTTTGGACACCGAAAAAGTGATTGATGTTATTACAGGAAGTCTAAAGCACCTTTTTCCCTACTCAAGCGTAGGAAGCATTGTTATCAAAAACAATAAACTTTTAATTAAAACCCATCTCGAGCAAACTGTCAGTTCATCTTTTATCTTGCAGGTCAAAAAAACCATGCTCGCGTCTTTGCAGGCTCTCGTTCCAAACCTTCCTATCCATATGGAAGAAGAAATAACAGGAGTTCCTTTGGATGAGGGCAAAACAATAACAGTTAAATCATTTTTTAATATTCCCCTTACAATTGGCAATAATATTGTTGGTGTTATAAATATTTCCTCAAGCGAAAAAGACCTGTACAAAGAAGAAGAAGTTACAATTCTTTACCAAATAGTTGCCCAGGCCTCAAACGCTTTGTCAAAATTAAAAGATGTTTTAGATACGGAAAAAGGCAAACTTACAGCTATGATTTCCAGTCTTGCCGACGGAGTTTTTATGGTTGATACGCATAAAAATCTTTTGATAATAAATAGCGCCGCAAAAAATTTTTTGGGAATTACTGTTAAAAACCCGAGCTTTACAGACATACTTGCCTCAACCGGCGCGCAATATAACTTTTCCCAAAAAATTGACGAAGCACTGCAGACAAACCAACTGATAGAAGAAAAGGAAATCACAATCAACGATAAAATTTTCCAGGCTTTTATTACGCCTGTACCAGGCTCTGGCGAAGAGGAAAATCAAAAGCCTATAGGCGCTTCTATACTTTTACACGACATAACAATTGAAAAAAACGTCACAAGAATTAAAGAGGACTTTACCCATATGATTGTTCACGAGCTGCGGGCTCCTTTAACAGCTATCAAAGACTCTGCCGAACTTATGATCGAAGTATTTGAAGAAAAAGGAAGCTTGCAAAAAGAACAGCAAAAAAGGCTTTTACAAATAATCAACCAGCAATCCAAAGACCTTTTGGAGCAGATAAACCAGGTTTTGGACGCTGCAAAAATTGAAGCGGGCAGGTTTAGTATTGAAAAACAAAGCTTCGATTTAGCAGAAATAATCCAGCGTGCAATAGAACCTTTTATGCCTCAGGCAAACAAAAAACAGATAATTATTTCAACCGATATTTATTATCCCCTGCCAAAAGTCGAGCTTGATAGAGCAAGAATTACCCAGGTTTTAAATAATTTAATTTCCAACAGCCTTAAATTTACACCCGCAAACGGAAAAATTACAATTTCGGCAAAAGCAGAAAAAGAATTTATCACTGTTTCGGTTTCCGATAACGGCATTGGAATTGCCGAAAGCGATCAAAAAGACCTTTTTTCCAAATATTACCAAATACGCACAACTCCGCACCAGCTGGCGAAAAAAGGTACGGGACTGGGGCTTTTTATTATAAAAGGTATCGTAGAGGCGCATGGAGGCTTGGTTGGAGTTAATTCAAAGCCGGGTGAAGGCACAACAATTTACTTTACCCTTCCCTTTAGCGGCGGAAAACCGGAAATAATCCAAGGACATCTTGCGGAAGCAAAACTTAGCGTTTCGGCAATGGTTAATTAGCAAAAACCTTAAAGCTTTTGCCGTTAGAAACGACCTCCACTTCCCCGTTTCTATCTGTTCTTAATATTTTGACGTTGTATTTTTCAAGCAAATCTAAAACTATATTTGAAGGATGTCCGTAGCGGTTTTTAGCGCCTACCGAAATTATAGCTAAATCAGGCCTCGTGCTCTCTAAGAACAAAGAGCTCATGCCTGTTCTTGAACCATGATGCGGAACTTTTAAGACATCTATTTTACCAACGGCATTTACAATTTGTTCTTCTGCCAAAACTCCCCCGTCTCCTGTTAACAATGCTTTAAAATTTCCGTAAGAAAGAAGCGTTATTACGGAAAAACCATTGACATCAAGGCTGGAACTGTCCGTGATTGAATTTTGACTATCTTGTAGTTTCTGATTTTCAAACCACTCTCTTTCCGGCCAAACTGTTAAGAGAGAGATTTTGTCTGCAAAATCAATCCGGTTTCCTGCAAAACTATAATTAGCAGTTAAATTATTCTTTGCCAGTACGTCTTGTAGTTTGCGATAGACTAAGGTGTTATTTTTTACGTTTTCTGTAAAATAATGCATCACTTTATATCTTTTTAATACAGAAATTAGGCCTGTTAAATGATCTGCATGAGGATGTGTAAGTATCACAACCTCTATTTCCCTATCCCAAAACGGCATGTGATTTTGCAAACAATCTAAAATTGAATCATCAGGCCCGGCGTCTATTAAAATATCGCTTCCCCTTGGGGTTCTTATTAAAATGCCGTCTCCCTGCCCCACATCGCAAACTATCAAATGTAATTTACCGTCGTTAAACTTTTGGTTTTGGTAAAAAAATAATCCTCCTAAAAGAAAAAATAAAATTGGAAAAAGCAAAAAATACTTAGTCATTGCGTCTTAGATAAAATAACAAAAACGAGGCTAATAATAAATAGTAAGCCAGGCTAAACTGCCAGGGAAAGGCTTGAAAAACGATATTTCCTTTTAACTTAGCAAAAAAACTGACAATTTCTACAAAAAATAACAAAAGCGGCAGACATAAATATAGTAAAAAGCTTGCAATTGGCAGGAGAATAAAAGAAGCTAAAGCGGCAATCCCGCCTAAAATCATTAAAAACGGAACTGTCCATAAAACTAAAGTATTACAAACAATTGACCAAAGCGAATATGTGCCAAAATTTGCCAAAAGTATAGGTAAAGTTGCAATTTGCGCCGAAATTGTGGTTAAAAAACTATCCAAATATACGCTTTGCCATCGCTTAAAAAGCAAAGGGATGTATAAAATGCCAAGCGTTGCGCTAAAAGAAAGCTGAAAGCCGATATCAAAAAGGTATTTGGGGGCGGCAAATAGCATTAAAAAACCGGTCAGAAAAAGCGCGTAAAAACTGTATTGCTGTTTTCCCAAAATTTGCGAGGAAAAAGCGATTATTCCCATAATCGAAGCTCTGATAATTGAAGCTTCAAAACCTGCCAAAAAGGCGTAAAACAAAACCCCGAGTATGCTTAAAAAAACCGCGAGCTGCCTTTTAAAAAAACTTGAAAAAAGATAAAAAATAAAACCGGCTGTGATTGTAACATTCATTCCGCTTGCAGCAATAACATGCATAACCCCTGCTGTTTTTAAATCGTCCAAAAAATCTTTTGACAAATTTTGTTTTATACCAAAAACTATACCAAGCATTAAGCCCGATAAGTCTTTAGGCAATGCTTTATCAAATACTGTAATTATTTTTTGGCGGATAGGTTTAACGACTGCTAATCCCGCCTCTTGCGGAAATGAAGTTTTCACGAAGCTGATTTTAGGATAATCCATGCTTAAAATTCTGGTTTTATCACTTAGCAGTTTAAAATGTAAACTGCCAGAAAGGTAAACCTTATCCTGAAAATAATACTCCGGATAAATCTCTGTTTTAACAAAAACCCTGTCAGTATTGGGCAGCTCCAGCCAAAAACTCTGATAACTCCTGTAAGTTTTGGGTTCTGATAATACCCTGGAATTAAAACTAATACTCTCCCCATCTTTATATTGCGATTTTGTTGAATAAAAAATAAAAAGCCTAAGTACAAGAACAACTGTTAATATCAAAATGAACAAAGTGAGAGGTTTACTCATGAAATAATTTTCAATTTCAAATTTTTAATTTTTAATGAATTTCAAATGATTTAATTTTTAAAATTTATGAATTTAGATTTGATTAGAAATTAGAAATTAAGAATTAGAAATTAGTACGCCGTTATCTTGTCTTTAATTTGTGTGAAAACTTTTGCAGAAACCGCTTTTTTATCCAAAAGTTCGTTAATTGCCGCATACGGTCTGTTATTAATTATTTTTTCTGCAGTTACAGCTCCGATCCCGGGCAATGTATCTAAGCTTTCAGCCGAGGCGAGATTGATATTTATTAGATCTAAAGCAAAGGCTGATGTACCCTTAACCTGGGAAGTAGTTTCATCGTTTTTAGGAACGTAAATCTTTGCTCCGTCTGTAAGTTTTGAGGCTAAATTAATATTCTTAGAAACAAACTCCCTGTCTGCATCTTCGGACAGTCCGCCTGCTAAAATTAATCCGTCCTGAACAATTGAGCCTTGTTTTAGCTTGTAAACACCCGGATTAACAACTGCTCCTTCTATATCTATTGAAATTAAACTTTGAGATTTAGTCCCCGATTCAATCGGGGTTGAGGCTTGATTATCACTTTCAAACTTTATTTCGTTGGATTTTGAAACTGATCCAAGAAACCCTATCAAACCATATACAAAGAATATCAATCCCGCCGTGGCAAGCAGAATTGGCAATCGATATTGTTTCAGAATGGGTAATAATTTCTCTATTTGCTCATGTTCCATGGGCAGAATTAATCGGTTACAAAGTTTATCAATCTTCCTTCAATATAAATTACTTTTTTCACGGAACCTGTCAGATATTTTTTTACCTTATCGCTCTTTTTGGCTTCTTCCTCAACATAACTTTGAACTTTCAACTTTGAACTTTCAACTCGTATGCTGTCTCTTAGCTTCCCGTTAATCTGGACGACAATTGAAACTTCATCCTCAATCAGATATTTAGGATCAAATTGCGGCCATTTTTCTAAATGGATAGATTGTCTGGCGGAGCCAGATCTCGCTCCGCGAGACCA